>JAGWNR010000027.1 GCA_028871265.1 Patescibacteria group bacterium | reverse complement strand
ATCAAAGCCAAGCAGCTTGTACATCTCGACGACATCGTGCAGATATCCTTTAACAATATTCTGACAATAATGGTGCAAGCGAGGGTAATTACTCATAATTAGAAGAAATCAAACAATTCCATTATCTGCCAGCGCCCTCATCGAAAATGGTGCAAAATATGAACTGATCTGCGCTTCTGTGACATGATATTTCGGTTTTATTGATAAAGCGTCATTTATCATCACCTCGCGTATCATCTCGACCTCTTTTTTACCACCATTTATGTCGTGATGACTCTCTAGTGAGTCTATGATTTTGCAGGCACGTTTACCGCTAGTAATAGCATCTGCGATATTGCCGTTTTTCTTGTATCCAAAAAGCCGCGTAATTTCAACACCCAGGTTTGCCATCAGAAATTGTGTCGTTCGCTGAGGATTCATATTATTCAATTAAATTACTTTTTCTCTTCATTTTCTTCACTATTTCTAATTTTTGATCCATACATAAAAACACTTACGAGCGAAGCAAGCGTTCCAACACCAATTATTCCACCGGCAATGGCATTGCCATAAATAGCCACTAGGCATGCAACGATTAATCCAGCAATAGCAATAATAAAACCGAGTATTTGTCCCCATTTCGATCTGGAGATATTTGAATCAATAACCTTACTTTCAAGTTCTTTTCTGTGTAGAGACTGCTCCTCTGCCATTTTTATAATTCTTTCAGCTGAACCAGGAACAACTTCTTCAAATTTTTTTAAAAGATCAGGGTGCGGTAACGGCCCGGAAAATGATTCCACTTTAGAATGTTGCATGAGTACCATTCCCTTTGGATCACGCTGATTTTGCAAGACTTTGTTCATAGGTTTTTATGGATGATCTCAAGTCATCTCCTACGGCTTGCCAATCACTTTTTAGCGCTTCATAATCCGCCTCGTCATCAGTAGATGATAAATTATATCTTTGCACATTTGCACCGAGATCGAGCAGACTAGAAGCACCTTCAAAGAAAGAGGGTCTCTTTTTAAATAATCTAAACGTCAGCGAGTTTTTGAAGATGTCTGACATGGCTTTATGATAACAAATTACGTTTATAAATCAATATTGACAAGGATGTTGTCAATCAATTTATTTTTTCTTCTTCCCCACCTTCCTCCCCGGCACACCCATCATCTCCTGCAATTTATACAACTCATCACGCACCAGAGCGGCGGTTTCGAAATCCAATGCTTTGACGGCTTCGGCCATTTGCTCTTCTTTTTGACGCATCAAAAGTTTGGGATTTGATTTGGCCAGAGCTTCGTCGATACGAACCATTTCACCGACTGCTTTGTCATGCTCGGTCTTCAACTGATCGGTGATATCGTGAATAGCCTTTTTGATCGTCACAGGAGTAATACCATGCTCCTGGTTGTAAGCAATCTGAATAGCGCGACGACGGTTGGTTTCGCCAATAGCAGCCTCCATGGAACCAGTCATGACGTCGGCATATAAAATGACGCGACCGGCGGCGTTGCGCGCGGCGCGGCCGATGGTTTGAATGAGCGAAGTTTCCGAGCGCAAAAAGCCTTCTTTGTCAGCGTCGAGGATGCCGATGAGGGAAACTTCGGGCAGATCCAGCCCTTCGCGGAGCAAGTTCACACCGACAATAATGTCATACTTGCCTTTGCGGAAATCAGTCAGAATTTGGATGCGCTCAATCGTTTTTACATCGCTGTGGAGATAGGCGGCTTTGATCTTTTTCTCTTTAAGAAACTCACTCAAATCCTCGGCCATTTTTTTGGTCAAGGTCGTGGCGATGACGCGATCGCCTTTTTTGATGGTTGCTTCGGCTTCGGCGATGAAATCGAAAATTTGGCCTTTGTAATCACTGCTCTCACGGATCGGCTTGATCTCAACCACCGGATCGATGAGCCCTGTCGGACGAATGACCTGCTCGACGACTTGCTGGCTGTTTTCACCTTCGTATTTACCAGGTGTAGCCGAAGTAAAAATCATCGGACCGACGCGATCCAAAAATTCCGGAAATTTGAGTGGACGATTATCTTTGGCGGACGGTAATCTGAATCCATGTTGGACCAGCGTTTCCTTGCGGCTAGCGTCGCCGGCATACATGCCGTTCAATTGCGGGATAGTGACATGCGACTCGTCGATGACGGTCAAAAAATCCGGCTTGCCGTCCTTACCTTTAGGAAAATATGAGAGAAGTGAATCCGGCGGCTCGCCAGGCATTTTGCCGGAAAAATGACGCGAGTAGTTTTCGATGCCGTTGGTGTAGCCGATTTCGCGAATCATGGCCAAGTCGTATTTGACGCGACGCTTGAGTCGCTCGGCCTCCAGGACTTTACCGGCTTTTTCCAATTCTTTCAGTCGACTCTCGAGCTCGGCCTTGATGGTATTAAAAGCTTTTTTACTTTGCTCATCACTAGAGATGAAATGCTTTGCTGGAAAGATAAAGACGGCGTCGTGCGAACCACGAACCGAACGCGACACTGGGTCGATTTCGGTAATCATAGAAATTATTGAACCCCCAAAGCTCCGCGACTTGAGGGAGTTCGGGAGCACGGATATTTTCTTGCTAGAAAATTCCTCGTAAGAGCGCCGTCGCGCTCTCAAGTCTCCCTCACCCCTCAAGGTCGCTTCGCTTTCTGTTTCACCTTCAACTTCTTCTCCCCTTTCGACTTCTCCATAATCGATCCTATATATCGTCTTCTCATTTACGGGCATTATCTCAACCATGTTGCCGAGAGCGCGGAATTGACCGGAATTTAGATCGGCGTTGGTGCGCACGAAATGGATGTCGATGAGTTTACGGATGAGCTCGGCACGCGACAGTTCCATGCCGACTTTGAGCTTGAGGTTTACTTTTTCATATTCTTCCGGTGAACCTAAACCGTAAATGCACGAGACAGACGCGACAATAATGACATCCTTGCGCGTGAGAAGAGCCTGGGTCGAAGCATGACGCAAGCGTTCGATTTCCTCGTTTATCATCGCTTCCTTTTCTATATACGTGTCGCTCGAAGGAATGTAAGCTTCCGGCTGATAGTAATCATAATACGAAACAAAATAGTGAACGGCATTATCTGGAAAAAATTCTCGGTATTCTTGCGCCAGCTGCGCAGCGAGCGTCTTGTTGTGCGCAATAACCAGTGTCGGCTTGCCGTAGTCGGCAATAACGTTCGCCATAGTAAAAGTCTTACCGGAGCCAGTCACTCCGAGGAGCGTTTGCTTATCCATTCCCTTTTTGAGGCCTTCATTGAGGCTTTTTATCGCTTTTGGCTGGTCGCCTGCCGGAGCGTATGTGGATTTGAGGCTAAAATTTGACATCACTTGAATATAACGCATAAAAAGCTCGATGACAACAAAAAAAGCAGAAATCAGACCTCCGCTAAATCATTTCGCCACCTTGACCGCTTCTTCGAATTGAATCGACAGGAGTTTCGAAGCGCCGTCTGCACCCATAGTGACGCCGTAGAGCACGCCAGCACGAGACATGGTTTCGCGATTATGCGTGATCAAAATAAGTTGTGAATATTTGGAAAGACTCTCGATCATATCGCCATATTTGCGGCTGTTGGCTTCGTCGAGAGCCGCATCAGTCTCGTCCAGAATAATAAATGGTGGCGGATTGACCTGAGAAATTGCAAAGAGAAGTGCTATCGAAGTTAGCGCACGCTCGCCGCCAGAGAGCATCATGAGTGCTTTTACTTTTTTGCGTGGCAAATTGACACTAATATCCAACCCCTCACGAGATTCTTCATCACCCTCAGTTTCTTCGTCAGACATATTCGTCTCTTGGTCATCACCAATGAGCCCATCTAAATCACTTTTCTTCTTTCTCCTTTTTTCCTTTACCACTGACAGCGACGCCGTGCCGCCACCAAACATCAGAGCAAAAAATTGTTGAAACTGCGCGTTGATTTTCAGTATGCCGTCCTTGAATTCGAAATCAATGCGCGCGTCTAGATCGGCAATGAGTTTTTCTAGTGACGCCTTTGAAGCCTCGAGATCAGCAAGCTCGTGCGACAGATGGATGTCGCGCTCTTCGGTCTCCTTGAATTCCTTCATCACATCCGCACCGGAGCCGGCACCACCGGCATCCTCGATGCGAATCTTGAGCTTTTCGATCTGTTTGCGACGCTCTTCCTGCGCTGTCCTAGACTCTTCGCCAGCCACCACAAAATCCTGGTATTCAGAAACTTCCCTGCCGATAACCATATAGGCCTCTTCAAATTCACGCTTCATAGCAATTTCAGTAGCAGCAATAATATCCTCTCTGGATTTCAGTTGCGCCAAAATCGTCCGCACCTCATTTTGCGCCGCAATAATTCGAAACATATTTTTTTCGGCATCACGATTTTTATCTTTTTCCGACTCGATCTTTTGGCGCAGAGCGTGATAATTTTCCTCGACGGCTGTTTCCTTTTCAGAAATCTTTTTTAGATCAAGCTCAAGCGCAGACTTTTTTTCTTTCATTATCACGATTTCCTTTTCTGTCTCGGCGATCAAGGCTGAATCTTGTGCATCTCTGTGTGAAGCAATGAAAGTCCGGAGCAATTTTTTAACTTGATCAAAAAGCGATTTTGCATCGGTCAAATTACCAAGCTCTTCAATATTTTGCGCCACACCTTCGACGTCTTTTAAAAGAACCGTCTTGAATTCATCCTTGCTGTGTTTTTCTTTTTCTTTGGCGATAACGCGATGTGCCGCGGCAATTTCACCCTCGATACCACCCAGCTTTCGATTAAACTCATCCTTTTCTCTGCGACATGTGGCAAGCTCATTCTCAAGCAGAATCAGCTCGGCGCTGGCGGCATCTTTGTTTTTCGACGCTTCCAAAATACTCTTGGCCTCCACTAGCTCCCTGTCAAACCGGCGGGCATCGGCTTCCGGCTTTTCCTTTTCATGAATAATCCGCGCTTTTTCGACACGAATAAAGTCCTCTTCACGCTTGAAATATTCCTTGTAGATACCGCGCAATTCATTGCGCATTTCCTCGGCCTTTTCAATCTTCTCAACCTGCTTTTTCAGAAATTTCAAATGCGGCGCAATCTCACGTCGGAGCGACTCCACTTGCTTCATATTTTCCTCAGTCTTTTCCAGCTTGCGCTGACTCTCGATTTTTTTGTATTGATATATTTTAAGTCCCAGCGCGTCCTCGATCATCTCGCGACGTTCCATAATATTGGCAGAGAGAATTCGGTCGGCTTCACCTTGAGAAATGATGTGATGACCAGATGCACCGATATGCGCCGCCGCCAAAAGCTCGGTGATGTCTTTTAGCCTGGCCGGACTGCCGTTGATCAAATATTCGTTGGTATTGTCGCGATGAACGACACGCTCCAGAGAAACTTCGTCGAAATCAATATTGAAAAGTCTCTTGGAGTTATCAAAAGTCGCTCTGACACTGGCGCGATTCATTTTGCCGCCGCCATCTGCGCCGTTCCAAATCAGATCCTCACCGCGCTTGCCACGCATAGATTTGATCGATTGCTCGCCCAGAACGAACCGAAACGATTCGGCCACATTTGATTTGCCGCTGCCATTTGGCCCGACAATGCCGGTAATCGGTGTATCAAAAGAAAGTGCCGCCTTTTTAGCGAACGATTTGAAGCCGTTGATTTCCAGACTTTTGAGATACATGCGATAATTGTAGCAAGTTTAAAGCCGTTTTGCATGGCACAATATACAAGGCGATATCTATAACACAAAGAAATATCGAGGAATTATTGACAGCAAACCACGTTAGGTGTAGCTTAAAATCAGAAATTATCTGGTGGACTGCTGGAGATGAAAGCCTTGGCTGGGTATACCAACCAAAAACTGTCAAAGGAAACGGCGTATCTGTTTTCCAAAGCAGGGGCATGCTAATAGCCATTGATCCAGTTCTGTGTAAACCTTAACGTCCTGCCGAGAAGGAACTCGGATAATTTAAAAGCGTGTCCACGGGCACGCTTTTTTCATTCATGTTTATAATGCATGACGATTTCCCCAAATGTGCGTTGACAATATGATTTGATTTGCTATATTTAAAGTAGCATTTGGGGGGGTTACCCAGCACGGCTATTCGCTGTAACCAAATGCTTTCAAAGAATGTCACTTTCTTCGAGTGGCATTTTTTGTTTGAAAAGTGGTATTACACTCAGAAATACCTTTTCCTTATTTTCAATTTGCTTGATTACGACTCGTATATGTCGTTCCTCAATAATGGCAACAAATTCATAATATTTTACATCAGTTAAAATATTTTCTTTTCTTGAATTAATATATCTAGTCTCAAAGCGTCTACGATATGATCGATTCTGTAGAGTAACCGTTTTACCAATGAGATGTATAGCTCGTGGTAGCATTTTTATTCTCATATCACGATCTTTTTCTGTCCTCAAGGTAAATTTGTTTTTAAATCGCAAATGATCAATACCAACATCGGTAAAATGAATATAATCCTTGAAATAAGGGCAATAAATCTTGCCAATATTTTTATAAAATGCCTCAAATGATGCACGTTCCTCATTCATACACATTATTATATCGAAGCGAGTTAAAATCCGTATAAAAAAATATTAAAAAATTCATAAAATTTTTGTTGATTGTGCACTTGACTTTTAAAAAGTTTTGATCAAGAAAAAGCGCCGGAATTTCTTCCGACGTTTGAGTAAAGATAACTTTATGGCTCGGCTTATTCGCCGATTGTTCTGCATTTTTCACAACCTGTAATATGACCAACCATTTGACCAGCCTTGATCCGTAAACCACAAGGCGAAATCGAGCAACATGGTGGATCACATTGTCGAGATGGTGCTCGATTATGACAACTACATTGACATATCCGCTCGTCATCATTGTCTCCGTTATCCATAAGTGCAACTATCGGACCATGTGGCGGTGGCACATGAGCTTCACATGTCTTGGTGCCTTTCACACCATCCTTTTGAAACCGCTCGTGCGGATGCGGGCCACCTTTAAATCCCGGCGGACGGGTGTGTTCAATTATTGATCTTTTCATAAAGAACCTTTCGTTTAAATTTATTCAGAGTCTACATCATTCGTTCAAACATTTCAATGAGCGGTACTAGATATGGCCATACTTTTTGCTTTGCCGTCGACATATCAAAGAAGCCCGCTCGATCAACCTCGAGAATTTCAATTTGTTTGCCAGATTTTGGTGGCCATTCCACCATGCAGGTGTTGCTCTTTATAGTTGCTGGATCGCAGTCGCCTTGGAAGGTCCAAGCATGAACAATTTTGTTCGGTCTCTCACAAGTACCGATCGATTTGAAATCACCGACCGGTTTCCAACCGATTTCTTCTTCGAATTCACGCTTTGCTACTTCTAACAAATCCTTTTCATGATCTTCCGATTCGCCTTTCGGAATATCCCAAACGCCATCATCTTTGTTTTTATAGAAAGGGCCGCCCGGATGCACCAGCAATACTTCGGTCACACCGTTTTTTATTCGATACATGAGTAGTCCGGCGCTGATTTTTTTCATGGGAAAATTATAACAAGTTATACTTATTCATACAATTGTCCATGCGTGCCAATCTCAAGCAAAATACAGGTCGAATCATTAATATCTTTATAAATAACCCGTAAATCGCCAGTTATATTGATACTTCGACAACCTTGGTATTCACCATGAAGTGAATGGTTGTTTAGAAGAGGATAAAAACGATCACCTTTAAAAATTTCTAGGCGTTCAAACGTCTTTTGTTGGATTTTTTTCGACAAAATGCAAAATTGCTTCTTGAAATTACTTGAACGCAGAA
>JAGWNR010000026.1 GCA_028871265.1 Patescibacteria group bacterium | reverse complement strand
CTGCCTACGAAATAGGCGTACTCTTTTGTATGGATCGACTTGACCATGATGATACAATGGTCTATCCAATCCTTCAATATCCAAACTTTGGATAAGGTGGATATCAAAAATAGGAAAATCCCACCGTCTCTCTAAAGACAGTATGGACAATGTGTTGTGGTGTCGATATTTAGGCTATCCTTTTCCTTCCATTAGCAAGATTATTTCATTGAGTCCAGGAATCTTTGGTCGGACAGTGTTGAGTAAAGTTTGTGGAAAAATCTTCTCGTATTCCCTAATCTCCGTTCTCTTCTTTGAATCGAGATGATTTGATTCGAATTCTTTCTTGCACCATGCTGACTGCTTATCGGCATAGCTTTTGCCATCGTTCAGAATGGCGAGCAGGAGCGCTTCCAGACACGGCGTATTCTCGAGAAGGGTGATATTACGTTTCTTTGCCTCTTGTCTAGCCAGATTCATGTCAGCTTCCGACGCGTCATTGTCTAGTATGACTATCCTCTGGCTAAATTCACCTGGCTGATTTGCCGCGTTTATGACAACGTCAGCCGGATGACCTCCCTTGCCATTTCGTATCGTTACCCCAACACCGCTATCTCGGGAATACAATCTCTTGAGATACTTCAAAAATGTTTCGTCTTCAAAGCCCTCTCCGTACATGAGCAGGGTCCGGCTGGCGGCGCGACGTTTCTTTTTGAGCGGGTTGGTGCGTGACATGGTGATTATATCTTAGGCACCGCACCATAAGCGCCGGCTATGTACTTCGCGTAATAATTGTCATCGGCTCGAACATCACTGCCCATTTCGTCCAAGCGCCACGATTCGCTGACCCCGTCTTCATTCTTTTCGACCAGTATGATCTGATACTTATCTAACTTGCTCAAGATCAGATGGCTGTGCGTTGAAAGAAGAAGCTGCGCGTTCTTGGCATTCGTGTGAGGATCAATGAACAAATCGAATAATGCCAGAACCATTTCCGGGTGGAGATTGATGTCAATCTCATCAAGCACGGCAATACCCCCTTGACCGAGCACTTTCAAGATCGTCTTCAGCAGGATGAACAATTGTTTCGTTCCGGCTGATTCATATTGAATCGGTAGCTGCTGTTTCTGCCCCTTAAAAAGGTGGAGTCCTTGGACATCGATCTTCATCATGCCATTTCCCATCTGCTTCTTGTCTATCGATATTCCGTCCAAGCCCAGATCGAAACGCGAGAGTAGTTTTTCAGCCTCTTTTTTAAGGACATCGTTATCGCTATAGTACATCAGGACTTCGAACCAGTGCGGTACGGATGCTTGCGACAAGGGGTCACGCAACGAACCGCCTTCAACGGTATTCGTCTCCAGCATCTGCCAGAATGAGATGATCTCTTTGCTCTCGGAATGATTCAATCGCGCCGCCGAACCGACAACACCAGCGTTTAATCGCAGCGCCGTCTCAAAACCTTTAGGCAGATCAAAATTCGTATCCTTGAAATCATATCGCGCGGACGTTTCATTCCATGTTCGAGAGAATAATTTCTTGGTCGCCTTCTTCTCTTTGACGAAGCTGGTGCTTTCAAGCTTCTCGGAAATGATCTTTTGCTTGTTCAGAATGAAATCGTACTCATAGATCTTGTCGTTGATTTCGAATTCCACCGACAGTTCTATCGGCTTATCCTTGTCTGGTCCAAAGGCAAACGATTGCACCAAAATAGGAGCCTCCGGATTCATGTTGAAGGAGTCGACGATCAACCATTTCAAAAACGGCAACACGCGCAAGAGATTTGTCTTGCCGGAAGCATTCGGGCCGATCACGGCTTCTACTTTTGACAGACGCGTTCCCGAACCCGTCGTGAAATACCCGTTGTTTTTCGGTGCATTGTCGTTAATGGTGAAGTCTAGAGTGGTCAATTCACCGAACGAGTAAAAATTTTTGCAAGAAAGTGAATGGATCATGGTATTTAATAATTAGATTGCGACAATGCCCATGCTAGCAGGTATTGTGTAAAATTGCAAGCTTTTGTACAAAAAAGTGTATAAGTATGCCTAATTTAGGTATTTTAAGCCATTTTGATCAATTTCCCCGCCCCCTCCCCAAACCGCAGGGCAGCGCGCGAAAACGAAGAGGAAGGGCGGACGGCGACCTTCCCCCACACCCCCAGCCGCCGTCCGCCCTTTCCGAGCGCCGAGCGGAGCGAAGGCGCAATCATTCATGCCGGATTCTCGGCGAAAAAGGTTCGAACTTCAAGTAAAAACTTCCGCAGAATCGCGAAATCGCAATCGGAAAGCGAAATCGCAAAACGCAGGTCGCAGAATTGAGGGCGGCGCGATTTCCGACACCCCCGAGTTTTTCACGAATTTGCGGAGGCGGAGAGATTCGAACTCTCGAATCCTTGCGGATTACACGCTTTCCAAGCGTGCGCACTAGACCACTATGCGACGCCTCCATTACAAATCATGCTATCACAAAAACATAAAAAAGAAATTTTACCGCTAAAAGTGCAAAAACCATCCATGATACGAATCACAGATGGTTTTATACACCGTTTGCCAAACTGCTAGGACAGATGCTTTGAAACCAATTTAGTCATTTCAAACATGTTGACCACCGCTTTACCGCCAAAAACTTTTTTGAGAGCTTCATCGGCATTGATATTTCTCTTGTTCTTTGCGTCTTGGAGATTGTTGTCTTTGATATATTTCCAGAGAGCTTTTACTACTTCTGATCGAGGCATCGGACCCTTGCCCACAACAACGGCTAGTTCTGCGCTAACATTCAACGGTTTCATAAATGCTGAATTTTCTTTTTTTGCCATGTTCTTGAAATTATGTTTTCTAATATTTAATAATTAATACCACTTTATCATAGCATTCTACGCCATTTCCCTCAATACCTTGATTCTTTCCTCTGTTGGCGGGTGGGTCATGAAAAGTTTGGCTATCCCCTGTCCGGCTTTGGCGCCAAAAGGGTTAGAAATATACATGTGCGCCGTGGCATTGTTGGCCGTAGCCATTGGCCGGCCATAAGCCTGGATTTTTTCAAGGGCGCTGGCCAGACCTTCCGGATAGCGGGTGAGGAGCGCGCCGTCGGCATCGGCCAAAAATTCGCGTTTTCTAGAAATAGCCAGTTGGATCAGTTGGGCGATTATGGGGGAAAGAATGACAAAAATAATACCGACAATGGCCAGGATCGCTCCCAGCTGCCCACCGCCCTCCCTGTCGTTGCCGCGTCGATTGCCGCCGAACCACATGCTCCGTGTAAAGATATTTGCCAGAATGGCGATGAAGCCAACCAAAACCACCACAACAGTAGAGAGCAATATGTCTCGATTGCCGATATGCGACAGTTCGTGCGCCAGAACGCCGGACAGTTCATTTTTATCCATCATACCGAGTAATCCTTGCGTCACCGCCACCGCGGCGTGATTTTTGTCACGACCGGTAGCGAATGCATTCGGCGCCGCATCGGGAATGATATAGAGCCGCGGCATCGGCAAACCAGCGGTTATTGCCAGATTTTCGACCACTTGAAAAAGCTGCGGGTACTGCACCTTGTCCGCCGGCACAGCCCGTGATAGTGACAGCGAAATTTTATCCGACCACCAGTAGCTAGCAAAATTCATGGCAAGCGCAATGAAAATTGCCAGATATAGAAAACCCGGACTCTGCCAGTACCAACTGACGAAATAGCCGATGGCAACGACAATGGCTAAAAACGCCGCCATCAGAAACCAGGTGCGATGAACATTTTTGTCTTGTTGGGTGTATAATGTTGCCATAAATTTATTCTAAATAATCTCCTATGAAATATTTTTCTGGGTACTGTGATCTTTCCATTTTTCGGGAATTGAAAACTCTCCTGTGGCATCATTTAATTTTTCATTGAATTGACTAACTTTAAGTAAACCTTTTCTTATATGTTTTACATCTGTCGCTACATCTTTGAGTTGTATACTATTTCTATCAAAAGGACTAACTATGGTGACTGGTAAGCCGATTTCCTTTGTGACAATTTTTATTGGAGTTACAAGATCAGAGTCATTTGATATAACAACTGCTTTTTTAAAGAGGGTGTGGTGTGCATCATGTACTAGATACGACGCAATATTGACATCAGTCCCCTTTTCTTCATTCTTGATGACTAATGCGTAACCATCTCCTCGAGCAAGTTTCATTGAAACTTTATGACTCAAGAAAACGCCTTCAATAATATCCAAATTGGGGATAGTCCTCAATGCCCGGAGATATATTTGCTGGCGATTGGGCCGATCGGGGTCTTTTTCACTCATGCGAATTTTTATGGGTGCCGTAAAATACTTTATTCTGACTATTTCATCTTGGGGAAAACGCAATGTGCACATTTTTAAAACATCAAGCCAGCGATACGGAGTATCTTTGAGACATCCGTAGTATAAATTAAAGCCATCTACGTAGACATGTAGTTTCACTGAACTATTTTATCAAAAAAATACAGAAACCGCAACATTTCTGCTGCGGTTTCGCGTTCTGCCACCGAAGCGACAGAAGGTATGTTTATATACTACTCCTTAAAAATCATTTGTCAATATATATACTGTGAACAATATATCACCTCATTCACCTAATCTAGAACTTTACTTGCACCGGCTCTTTGGCGGCCGCATCGGCGGCATCCAGCTGGAAGAATTCCATAGCAGTAAAGTGGAATGTGCCGGCAATAATACTGCCAGGGAAAACTTGGATCGCGGTGTTGAAATCACGGACATTGCCGTTGTAGAAACGGCGGGCAGCCTGGATTTTATCCTCGGTATCAGTCAATTCGTTTTGCAGCGCCAGGAAATTCTGATTGGCTTTCAGGTCAGGATAAGCTTCAGAAACCGCAAACAATGATTTCAGAGCACCGGCCAACTGATTTTCTGCTTGACCTTTCTGTGCCAAACCTGTAGCACCCATGGCGACGGCGCGAGCTTGAGTCACATCTTCAAAGACTGTTTTTTCATGCGCGGCGTAGCCTTTGACTGTTTCCACCAGATTCGGAATTAGGTCATATCGGCGTTTTAGCTGCACATCGATGTCAGCCCAGGATTCCTGAACGCGATTTTTGGATCTAACCAATCCGTTGAAAGCGACAATAGCCCAGACGACGAGAATTGCTAGTATTGCGATGATAATGTAGGTGAGAATCATGGTACAAAGTTGATTATTTAACTTTACAAACTTTAAGGACTTTCGACTTTATGAACTTATTTCCCTGTACTAGTTGCCGTCGGATGATATGAAGTTTCCGGTTCACCGGCTGGTGGAGCGACGAAAGTAAACGACTTAACGACATCATTAAACGCGGCATCGGCATCGGATATATGCGATTGATTGTTAGCTGTAATTTTCGGCACATCCGAACTAGAGAAGCCTTTGGTCGTAGGGTTTAGAGTTACTGAGTCCAGTAAAAACATGTAACAAACATTGCCATTTTGCAGAGAATAGAAATGATCGAAATAACCACGTCCTTGGACAGAATTTTGAATAGTCATGGTGTCAAATGTCAAACTGCCGACATTTAACTGGCCTTTATCTTTGACCGAAACCACTGGTGGAAAAGCGCAAGTGCCAGGAATGACCTGGATAGACGCCTCCAGAGTGCCTATGGTTGTTTCAGGAAATTGGTCTGGAATGATAAAAGTCGCACCAGCCGGAGCACTTTCAATCTGCCAGCTAGTCGGATAGTTTACCGAAAAACCCAATTCTTCATTTTGAAACTTTGATAATGAAGAGGATAATTTCGTGGTTTCGGTCGGAGAAACCGAAGCGCTGTTATTACCGTTTATCATAGAAGCTGCCCCGCCAGGACCGGGTGCCATATGTGAACGGACAACAAAAATAATTGCGATAATAATAACCGCCAGTATTACAACTGTCCAAATGGTTGATTGTTTTTTCATAGTGTATCCAGTATAGCAAAAACCATTCTGGCTGTGAAGTGTTCAAGATTTTTAATACCCCATATCTCCCATTCCGCCCGCAGGCGCGGCTTTCTTTTCCTCCGGCTCGTCAGCAATTGCCACCTCTGTCGTCAGGAATATTGCCGCGGCTGAACATGAATTTTCTACACCCAACCGAGTAACCTTGACCGGATCAACAATACCAGAGGCAATCATATCAGGGACAAGCTCATCTTTTAGAGCATCGTAGCCACTGTTTCCCTTGCCATTTTTTACTTTATCCACAATGACCGAACCGTCATCCTTGCCGGCGTTCATGGCAATTTGTTTCAAAGGGGCTTCCAGTGCTTTTACTACGATGTCATAACCCAACTTTTCCTCCGGTGAGGAAGATTTGTGTGATTCGGAAGTTTTGCCGACCTCGATGGCCGCACGCACCAGTGCCACACCGCCGCCAGGCACAATACCTTCCTCGATCGCGGCTTTTGTAGCATTGACGGCGTCTTCGATCTTTAACTTCAAATATTTCATTTCCGTCTCCGTCGCGGCACCGACACGAATGACCGCCACACCGCCCGATAGTTTGGCGATGCGTTCTTCTAGTTTTTCTTTGTCATATTTTGAATCAGATGAATCGCGTTGACCTTTGATCTGTTTCACACGAGCTTCGATTGCCGCTTTCTTGCCCTTGCCGCCGACGATTGTGGTCGTATCCTTGGTCGCAATCACTTTTCTAGCCGCACCGAGCATACTGATGTCTGCCTTTTCAAATTTGATACCGACGTCTTCGGTAATGACAGTAGCGCCAACCGTTACTGCAATATCTTCGAGTAATGCTTTCTTTTGATCGCCATATCCAGGCGCTTTGATTGCCAGGACATTAAACGTACCCTTCAGGCGATTGACGATAAATGTAGAGAGTGCTTCACCCTCGACGTCTTCGGCGATTATAACCAAATCACGTTTGCCACTCTGAACCAATTGCTCTAGCAGTGGCAAAATTTCCTTGACCGAGGAAATTTTTTTATCAGTGATTAGAACAGCGGCATCTTTGAATTCAGCTTCCATACGCTCGGCGTTGGTGATCATATAGGCCGAAACATAACCTTTGTCGAATTGGATACCTTCAACGACCTCTGATTCCAAACTGGTCGACTGAGATTCCTCCACCGTGACAACGCCGTCTTTGCCAACTTTTTTAATAGTATCGGCTATAATTTTACCGATTTCCGAAGATTCGGCGGAAATTGTAGCAACCTGGCGAATTTCATCATCACTCTTGATTGGCTTGGCGATTTTTTTGAGAGCGGTCACAACATCTTTTGCGGCGGATTCGATACCGGTACGGACCAGCATAGCCGAGACACCCATCGAAGTCTGTCGCAAACCTTCGGTGATGATTGCCTGGGTCAAAATTGTGGCGGTTGTGGTACCGTCGCCGGCGACATCATTTGTTTTTCCGGCAACTTCTTTGACGATTTCAGCGCCCATATTTTCAAAACGATCACGGAGCGTAATATCTCGCGCAATAGAAACGCCGTCATTGGTGATAGTCGGCGCGCCGTAGCTTTTGTCCAGTACCACGTTGCGACCACGTGGACCAATGGTAATTTTGACTGCATCAGCTACAGTATCTACGCCGCGTTTCAAGGCCTTGCGCGCTTCTTCGTTGTAAAGTATTTTTTTGCTCATGGTTTTTTAATAGTTATGCATGACGCTTCGGCAGTCTTCGTTCTCGGAGCACGGATATTTTCTTGCTAGAAAATTCCTCGTGCTCGCGCCAGTCGCGCTCGCAAGTCTCCTCGAATCGAAGACATGCCTGTGCGTCAAAGTAATTATTTAATAATCGCCAATATCTCCGCTTCTCTTACAATATAGTATTCCTCCTCATCGACCTTGACCTTGTCGCCCCATTGAAAGAGCACCAGATCACCTTCTTTGACTGACAATTTTACAAGTTTGCCATCTTCAATCCGTCCAGGACCGAC
>JAGWNR010000025.1 GCA_028871265.1 Patescibacteria group bacterium | reverse complement strand
TTAAGTGGGATAGATCAAATCAAAAAAGAGCTTGGTAACGACAATGACCCTGTTGCAACTATACAAAAAATCGTATCGGAGGTGTGGGGTATACATGTCTGGGAAATGCTGAAATACAACAATGAAGCGCGCGTGACTGTTCCCAGAAAAGCAGGAATGTATTTGGCTTGTTGTTACCAATCTGGCAGTACTCAATATATTGCCGAACGTTTCAATCGCACAGACCACTCTACGGTGGTTTATGCTTGTCGGACTTGCCGCAATCTTCTTGAGACAAAGGATCTTGTCTTTACCGAAAAATTTAATCTCTCAAAGAGAACTTTAGACAAAATTTTCTTCCCCAAAGAAATTTATTGTCTGGATTATCAAATTTAACAAGGCCTGTCTATGAAAATAGACAGGTTTTTTTATGCTAAAATAACCTCATGCTCGACTGTATCTTTTGCAAAATAGTAAAAAAGGAAATCTCCGCGAACATAGTCTATGAAGACGCCGATTTTGTGGCCTTTTTGGACATTCATCCGCAATCACCTGGTCACACATTGGTTATTCCAAAAAAACACTATCGCTGGGTGTGGGACGTGCCGAATGCGGGTGTATATTTTGAAGTGGTGAAAAAGGTGGCGGAAGCGCAGAGGAAAGCTTTCAATACCGATTGGATTCTTTCAAAAGTTGTTGGTGAAGATGTGCCACATGCTCACATTTGGATTTTTCCAAATGATAAAGTGAAAGGTGACAAAATGGATTTTGAAGGAAATAAAAAGAAGATTATTGAGAACATTTAAGTAAAATATGAATGAAGCACTTGAGGATTCTACAACATTGACTGTCCGTTGGTACCAGTAAAATCAGAATCTCATATGTTTTAATTCCACAGCATTTTGATGTGGTTTGATATTGAAATGAATGGGTGTTAGGTGGTTCGTTTTTAGCGCTTTTATGAATATAACCAATTGGTTATATTTGAAAAATGGCGATTTTTAAACACCACCACCTAGTCTGTATATAAAACTACCGCTCCGAAGAGCGGTGTTATCTGACAGTTTAACTTTAGAGATACCCGTCGCAAAACCAACTGTCACGCGGTGGTTCGCCAGTATCAACGTGTGACGTGTCGTTGAAAGCACTGTCTGGTAATGACGTCGCATCAATTCCGTGCATGTCCAGTGTGACGGATTTGGAAGTCAGAGCTTTCATCAAGGTTTTCTCGACTCCCTTTTCATCACAGACTTCAGGCAAAAGAGCATCTTCATTATTGTTTTTCATAACATATTCCTTTCTCTGCTTTTGAAACTATCACTAACTATTGAGCGCGTCAATTCCCGGCAATGACCCTTTTGCCAGAAAATCCAGCATAGCGCCACCGCCGGTGGAGACGAAAGTGAAGGAATTTTCCAGTGATTCGCCGGTAGTTGATTTGAGTTCCGTGATAGCCGCCAAGGTGTCACCTCCCCCAATCATGGATTCGGCACCGTTTTTTGTGGCTGTGGCAATCATGCGGGCGACCTCGTGTGTCGGTTCTTTGTAGCCATTTTCATAATTGCCTAGTGGCCCATTCCAAAGTATAAATTTGGCCGAATTTATTTTGCCTCTTAATTCTTCTAGTGTTTCCGGTCCGGCATCCAGGATTTTTTCGGTCGGTAAAACGTCCAAAGGACTGGAAATTTTTTGTTCTCCGGTGCCGTCGACAATCAAATCGTTTGGCAGCATTATTTTTTCATTTGAAAGCAATCCGTCAAAATCTATTGAGCTTGTCGAGACGGTCGATTGGCCGACCTCTAGACCCTTGGCCTTGAAAAAATCGTTTGCCAAGGCGCCGCCGATGAAAATGGTATCGGCTTTATCTAGAAATTTTTTAACCAGCGGCAGTTTGGTGTCAAATTTTGCGCCGCCCAGAATAAATAAAAATGGATGCAAAGGATTGAATGCACGTGACAAATTGTCGACTTCACGCGCCAATTGAAAACCGGCAAAGTGTGGCAAAAGCGCAGGCACGCCGACAATCGAAGCGTGCGCGCGGTGCGATACAGAGAATGCATCATTTATATAAATATTACCCAGTGTAGCCAATTCTTTGGCAAAGTCCGGATCGTTTTTTGTTTCGCCATGATAGTTTCTAATATTTTCAAGGAGAATGAGAGCGAATTTTTTCTCTTTTGATTTTTTTAAAGAAAGTTCTCGGGCCGCTTCAATTGTTTCGCTGAATTCGCAAGGATAACCAAGTTCATTCAATATTTGTACAACCGGTTTCAGGGTCGGTTTTATTCCGCTAGATGTAGAATTCTCAATATGACTTACGACTGTGACGATTGTGTTTTTTTCTTTCAAATAGTCCAGCGTTTCCTGGGTTTTCCTGATTCTAAAATCATCAACTACTTTGCCGTTTTGGATGGGTACATTGAAATCGGCTCGCAAAAGTATTCTGGCACCGGCAGAAATTGGGGCTTCATTAATATTTTTCATTCTATTTTCTGTTTCTATCTTCTTCATTCTTTCTTTTAATTATACTTGATCCATCGCTTTGGCCAATTCTATAAAGCCCGGCACATTGACACTCTCACGGCCGACCAGAAAACCGTCGACTTGACCGATACTTAAAATATCCGCTGCATTACGCCAATTGACCGAACCGCCATAGAGTACCGGTAAATTCAGCGCCACCTCCTGACCGAAAATGTCGGCAAAAACCTTTTTGATAAAAAGGGCTGTTTCGCGAATGTCTTCTGGTTTCATGGCTTCAGCCGCGCCTATGGCCCAAATAGGTTCGTAGGCTATTATGATTTTTTTTGCCGCCGCTATCGGCAATCCCGATAGCGATGCTTTGATTTGATTTCGCAAAAATTCCAAATAGGCACCATCGTTATCATGTGTGGCTTCACCAACACAAATTATTGGTATGAGACCTGCTACAGATGCAGCGATAGTTTTTTTGGAAACTATTTCGTCCGTTTCACCCATTTTGTTGCGTCTCTCCGAATGACCTATGATCACATGTGAGGCACCCAAATTTTTGAGCATGCGCGGACTAATTTCTCCGGTATAGGCTCCTTCACTCTCGAAAAACATGTCTTGGGCACCGGATAAAACTTTTTTTTGGCCTTTGGTCAATGAAACCAGAGGTAAATATACAAAAGGCGGGCAAGCGATCAGAACTGTTTTAGAGATTTTGACGGAAATTTTTTTATAGGAAGCAAAAATACGTTTGGCATCGTCCGATGTTTGCGGATTCATTTTCCAATTGCCGACTAGTAATTTTTTGGACATGCGACTATTCTAGCACATTGTTGTTATTGTAGCTGCTTCCAAGAAACGGTTTGGTATTGGGTAGAAGCTAGAGGAAAATTTGGTGGCGGACTGTACAATAGATTGCCATCATAGTCTAGATTCCTGGTGTCGTAGCCAGTATTGTCTGTATAGGCAAAACCATAACGTTCGTTTGTGGCAATCATACCGATATTGTTCAGAATTGATCTAGTGTAATAGTACCGATTACTGGAATTACTAGGATATTTTGGATCTGATAAAGTGCAATATGAAGAATAATAGTAACGACCTACCCGACCATTTTCAGCCATGAGAGCGGCATCTATAGTAACTGTATCCGGACTGGCCAGTGGCACATTTATATTTCCTTGAGCGATGAGACCAATAGTATCATTGCCGTTAAAATTGGTGTATAGGAGATTGCCGTTATCATCAGGATTGACCCCGCCAACATTGATTGACGGTTCACCAGAAGGTCCAGGATCAGGTAGTATGCCGGTGGCAATTGTTAGACGTTCATTATTTATTTGGCCGTCTACCCAAACGTTGTCTTGGAAGAAAATAATTCCGTTAGAAGGAATCGCATAAATACCGTTTGATTTACCGCCCAGGGTATATGGTGTTTCAGACTGAATACTCCAAGTTCCCCATTGGGCTTGGTTCTGAGCCGTATAATCATTACCACACCAATTAGGCGGATTGACTGTGGCTGTAACTACATACAGAGTGAAATAACCATTTGGATAAGAAATATTCGGCGGACTTAAAACCATATGGTAGCCTACCCCATTTTTTGTGGAATGTCCGGAAGTATATTTTGATTTTGCAAAATCATAACCGGTAGAATCGGCTAGTGATTTTAAGTTTGCCAGATTAAGGGTAAGTCCGGTAAAGTCAATTGCCGGCACGGGATATTGTCTGCCGGCGAGAAAAACACCCTGAGAATTTGTCGGTGGCGAGGTGTGTATATTGTATGCAGGATCGGCATCAGTCCAAACTCCCCATTCAGTTTGTCCGCTATCCGGGTCTGTGTCAGTAGCCAAAGCACTGGAAATTACGTTGTTTGCCACAGCGCCGGTATCAAAATGAATGCCATGATTTGAAGTAATCGGTCCGTTTATTGTGGTGCCTGCCCCAAAGCGCATATAGTCATTTGCTACTACTGCATATTGAGCCAGTGACGGTTCGGCCAAGGTGGCTTGGACTATTTTTTTAATACCCGGATTGGCTGTTGTTGTGGCTGTAGAAGTAATAACGACCTTGGTTGAGCCTAACGGTGGTGGCACAATTGATAGTGAATAACCGCCTATAATGTTATTATTTTTATCATAAAAACTATGATAATAAGGTCCAGATGTGGCGGTACCGTCTTTATAATCGGTCGGATATTGCGCCAAATGCCAGCGGTAATAGTCAATACCGGCCTCGGCGATCTGGAAACCTTGTTCTTTGGTGGCGGTGGTGCGAATACCCGATAGTATGGCCGCCCCCCAATTGGCCATGCTAACTATTATGGTCAGTGCTACCGCCGCAAAAACCAAAGCCGAAACTAAGATGTCTCCATTTTCAAATTTTGTGTTTTTTACTTTAAACTTTGTTTTTTTCATCATAGGTTTGTTTTCAAGTTACGCAGGCTGATTTGGGTGGTATAAGAGCGCGGTTGCGGTGATTTTGTTGAGCCGGCGTTAGTGGTCAAAGTTATTTCAACCAATCTGATAGCAGATATGTTTATTGGCAATGTTAATGGTGAACTGGTACCGGTGTAATTTTGATCAAAATATTGAAAAACCGGTGTTGATGAAGCATTTTGTACGCCGACAAATATTGTTGAAGTCGATTGGCTCGCTGGATTGTATGTTGCCGGCGAACCGGATGGTTGAATTACGGCACGGTATAGCGTTCCTTTCAACAAAGAATAAGTTATCTCCTCCGCCTGACCGTCATTATCCGGATCGGAAAAGAAAGAAATAGTTGAAGTTCCGGCCGTGGATATGGTATAAGCGCCATTTTGAGCCGGTGAAGCGTCACGCAGTTCGGTGAGCATTGTTTTAAGTATTATTTGTGCATTTTGAGCGGCGTTAAAAGAACCAGAGGTACTCTGTTGGTTCGAAAAAATACTAACTTCAAAAGTCCCAAGTGCCACGATCACCGCAACAAAAATAGCCAATGAGATGAGAACCTCAACCAGAGAAAAACCGGAGTGAAATTTTAAAGACGAAAGCGGTGGGTAATTTCTAAAAAATAATCGGTTTTTTCTGTGCATGATTGTTATTTTACCGCATTTCTATCTTTGTTTTGTTTCTAATTAGGGGATAGCGGAATAGTTTGCGATTGCCAGCCGGTATTAATAGTTATTGTGGAAGTGTAAGTAGTATAACCATTTAGTGAAATTGTTAGAGTATATGTTCCTGCTGGTATATTTTGAAATAAAACTTGTCCCGGCGGTATACAACCGGATGTATACGTAAACGACACATCGTTTATTACCGGAGTAACAGTCGCAGTTTGTGTGGTCATATACAGCAGGTATCTGGCAAATTCATTCCCGGGGGCATTGATTTGGCTGCCCAAAGCAGTGTAATAGCTATTTGTGGTGCCGTCAGGCCCTAAATAAGTCCATGGACCCGTAGAGCTGGCCGCTGTGGCAAATTGAAAGGCTATAGGATTTGGTCCGGAAAGGGGCGGTTCGTTGGCCGGCAACCAATTCAGTGAATAGAAATTGCTGGTAGTGCCGGTATCAAAAATCGATGACAGTAGAGTTCCAGTGGCTAGGGTGTTATATGGATCGATTCCGTCATTCTGAAGCACTACGGCTCCGGATGAAGTCGATGTGTCGACTCCTGAGCCGGATGCATATGCATTTTGATCGACAAACAAACCATTTTGAGTTGCTCCGTCAATCCAATTGGTTTGCTCAAAATACCCTTGGCCAGTCATTTGAGTTTGATTGTATGCACCACCGCTCAGCTGTACTGTTGCGCCGGATAGTGGTAGTTTTGTCGAACCATCCAGGACAGCCACTAACAAACTGTTTTCAGAAGCCGGTACTACTACCAGCTGAATATTTTGGTTGTTTCCAGGACTGAGGGCAATGGGGCTAAAAGGTGTAATGCCATTCGTGTCATGATTAGTATCGTTTGGGTTTAGGCTATAGGTATCCCACTCCATATTGTTCAAGACCAAATTTCCTGAATTGCCGGTCGATAGATTTTTTGAATATTTTAAAGCCCCACCGATTTTCTTTGATCCGGACAAATTAAACAAAACATTTGGTATTGTGTTACAAGTTGGCGACACACTAGAGATTGTGAAAGCGCTCAGTTTGTCGATTGACAAACTAACAGTCGTGACGTTTCCTTGCACAACAGTTGCGTCTGGTGATGTCCAATCGGTCGAATAACCATTTTTTGTGGCTGTAATATGATAGACGGTGTTCCCCGGCGGTACGCCTATAACATTCAAGACGCCGTTGTTATTAGTAGTATCAGTGTCTTGGACAGACGATGTGGCGTCGCTTTGGATTGTAACCGTTGCTCCCTGGACTGGATTGCCGTTGGCGTCAAAAACATTGACGATAATCGCTCCTCCAGATGCGGCAGATTGTAAATTTGCCGGAGAAACTTGGCCTGTTAGAGAAACCGGTGTAAAGCTGCCTTGACATGAAGCGCAGTTGACATCTACTTCAACTAATTTACTGGAGGCCTGGATAGTCGAGGTCGATAAGTTTTCATTTCGAATAACCAAAGTTACGGTAAAGGTAAAACCGCCGCGCACCAAGGTTTGTGTTTGTGGCAATACTCCGTTAGGAATTCCGTTTGTCAGCCCGACGGAAACATACGGCATATTGCGAATAATTTCAAACTGTTCGTCTGCCAATTCAACCGCCAGAATATTTGCCTGACTGACATTGGCCATGCGCAAAAGTGCCACAAATGAACTGTAACCGGCGGTTGCCACCAATAGAAAAACGGCAATGCCGATAATTACCTCAACCAGGGTAAAGCCGGAGAAAAAGGAAAATGAAAAAATTAGAGGTTTGTTCCATTTTTTCCATTTTGCTTTTTCCATTTTGCTTTTTCTATTGTATTGCATTGACTAGTGAATACATCGGCGTGATCATGGCTACGGCAAAAAAACCGACTGCAGCACCGATAATTACAATCATTATAGGCTCAATTACAGTAGACATATCCTTGGTTTTTTCGGCCACGTCGTCTTCGTAATATGTTGCCACGTTTGATAGGAGCTGATCGATTTTGCCGGTTTCTTCACCGACAGCCAACATTTCGGAAAAGAAAATCGGATAAAATTTCTCATGCTGTTCAAAAATTTTAGACATCGGCTCGCCTTTTTTGATGGCTTCCATGGCGTTGGCCAAGATATTTTTGAAATAAACATTTTGAATAACCTCGGCGGTAATAGAGACTGATTCAACGACCTCAACGCCGGCATGTAGCAGAGATGACAACGTCCTGGCGGTGCGTGCGGCATTTACCTCATGAGCCAGCGGTCCGATAATAGGTAATTTTAGCGTTAACATGTGAAAAAATTTTTTACCTGAGGGTTTTTTTGACCACAACCACCATAAAACCCCTGTTGCTACAATAATAACAAACATCAATATGCCGTGTTCTCGAAATAGAGTGCTGGTGGTTAGAATAAATTGAGTCGTTGGCGGTAATGCCGTGCCAAAGCTTTGGAATGTCGATAGCAATGTC
>JAGWNR010000024.1 GCA_028871265.1 Patescibacteria group bacterium | reverse complement strand
CTGATCAATTTTTGAAGCAAAAGTGTTGTTGGCCACACAATTTTTAAAGTCGTTTGTGTTTAGGTTGGTATCAATGGCGGTTTGAGTAATTTGTTGGTTGTCGATCGTCTTTGTTTCGTCCGCACCGCTATCAGGGAATTTTGCAAACCAATCTTTTTCAAATGCCCAAAAACCAGCGTTACCGCCGACTGATGCCGCACATTCAAATGCGTTCGCTTGTACACCGGCATTAGGATGTAGGATATTGCCGTTCTGATCAGGCTTGTCCAAAGGAAATTCTCGGTATACCCAGGCAACTTTGCCGGAAGAGCCGTATGTCTGCATGATTTGAAGCATGACATTTTGAAACATTTTGCAATACGGACACGATGGATCAGAATATTCGACGATTTTTATGTCCGCGTTTGGATTGCCAAGAATATGATCTGACGCGGTGATCGGCGGCAGATTCACGCTGACGTTCGAAGCCGGTGTTGATGAAGCGGAATTTTGGTTATTTAAAACTGTCGGCGCGGCGGTTTGGATCGGATGAAAAACATATAATAATGCTCCGCCTATAATTGCTGCAGCGATGACAATGGCCATTGGCACGGTCAAGACTGGTTGGTTTTGTTGTGGTTGCATAGTAGGCTAATTATAGCATTAAAATGGTAAAGAAAAATTCATGGCCACTTTCGGTGCATCATCCCAGCCACTAATGTCAATTTTTAATTCCTTGATGCCGCTATAATCCTTGTATTTGACCGATTTATTGTCACGCATATATTCATATAGTTCTCTGGTGACAGCGACGTCGTCTTTACAATATCGGACCAATTTTTCCAGTTCGCCATTTTTCCACCAGGCGATTGCTTCCAGACCATTGCCGCTCTTTTTCTTGCCCAGGGTGGCTTCGGCCAAGGTATCCAATTTTATCCGGCGACCAAGTGATTTTTGCACCGCGACCATGAGATCGATACTTTTAATGTGTGTTAGGTCGCCGTGATAATATTTATTTAAAAGGGGAATGTCAAAATGATCGCCATTGAATGTGACCAGCGCGTCCGCCGACTCAAAAATCGGCCACATTTTGGCAAAATCTTGCTCGAAATAATGAGTAATTTCGCCGGTCGATGAATCATGCAGACACACCACTGATATGTCTAGTGAAGTAGAATCGTTCGAGCCCGTATCCTGAAAAGCGTTTTTTGTTTCGATGTCAAACGTGATGATGCGCATGGATGTTTATAAAGTCGAAAGTCCTTAAAGTCTATAAAGTTTTTAAAGTTATGTAAAGGGTTTGTATGGACACGCGCTAGTATAATTCCTTTACACTTTACACTTTTCACTTTAAACTTATGCCATGTCTGATTACTACAAACCACACCGCGCTTTTCATATTTATGAGCCGGCGGCGAAAGAGCCGTTCAAAGTTTCGCGTTCAAAAATAGACCTTTTTGTCGAATGTCCGCGCTGTTTTTATGTTGACCGCAGGCTGGGGGTGGGGAGACCGCCGGGTTTTCCTTTCACTTTAAATAGTGCCGTCGATACATTGCTCAAAAAGGAATTTGACATTCACCGCGTGGCCAAAACCGCTCATCCACTCATCAAAAAATATGGCATTGATGCCACTCCAGTCGCTCATGCAGATTTGGAAAAATGGCGGCACAATTTTACCGGCATTCAGTTTTTGCACAAACCGACCAATTTGCTAATTTTTGGCGCGATTGATGATCTGTGGATCAATTCAAAAGGCGAATACATCGTCGTGGATTATAAATCGACGGCCAAAGATGAGGAAATTACCGCGCTCGACAAAGAATGGCAAAACGGCTACAAGCGGCAGATGGAAGTGTACCAGTGGCTGTTGCGCCAAAACGGTCACAAAGTTTCCGATACAGGCTATTTTGTCTATTGCAATGGAAAATTGGACAGGAAATCCTTTGACGCCAAACTCGAATTTGACATCACACTCATTCCGCATCAAGGCGACGATTCATGGGTTGAAAAAACCATTCTCCTCATCAAAAAAGTGCTTGATGATCCGCGTATTCCAAAAGCCAAGCCCAATTGTGATTATTGCGCGTACATTGAGGCGATTGGTAAAGTGACAAAGAAGTAAAAAAGAAAAAGCCGAGCGAGTTGCCCGGCTTTTGTTTAGACTTTAATCAAACAAACTGGCCAAATACGTATCAATCGTGCGCTGGTCGAGGTCGTAGAAATATTTGTTGTTGTCGTGCAGATATGTGGCCAAAGCGACACCGACAAACCGCCAATGCCACGGCTCATAAATATAGTATGGATTGTTCGCCGGATAAGACAGAGTAAAACCGTATCGGTAGGCGTTGTTGGTGAGCCATGTGTAAGCAGTCGTCGAAGCGAATCGATCATCTAGCTGTCCTTGCAAACCAGTGGTGATGAAATCGATGGCCGTACCCAGCTGATGCTCGGAATAGCCTTGGTCGGCAGAGAAAGTGTTGGCCGTGCCGGCGCCGTAGGTGACCTTGTACTGGCTTTTCAAATTACTCTGCGCGTCAAATGAACGATAGGCCGAGGCTACATAAATGGTCACACCGCTAGAAGAAGCCGCGCCGAGCATTGATTCAAGTTTCGGCAAAATCTGTGGAATGACCTGCTCTAATTTGCTGTCGTTGTATTTATAAGTGTTCGGAATTTCCGCTAGTGACGCCGGCATGTAATTTTCGTTCAAGAAATACACTTTTGAATATTTTTCCAATAACTGTGGATCGATAGATTGCAATTTTTGCAATGTGGAAACGGTCGACGAAACGGTCGATACTTGGGCTTGATAATTATTCAGTTGTGATGTGAGTGAACCGACGTTTTGTTGCTCTTGGTTTATGGCTGTCGACAGGGCAGAGTGACTGTTGGTAATGTCATTTTGCAACTGCGCGGTGGTCGAGGAGATGTTTTTTTCAAGTGATGAAAGCTCCGTCGAGAGATTGTCGACTTTGTCGGAGAGTTTTGCGAGGCCGGTATAGGCGTACCAAGCCACGGCTATTATGACGATTACAATTATGGCTAAAAATGCGGTCAAAAATTTTGATGTAGTAAATATTTTTTTAGTTTCGGCGGTTATGTGTTTTGCAATATTTTTCATGTTTATATTCTACTATATTTTTCTCATTCAGTCGTTCTGATTATTTTTTGATAATCTGTTTATGATAAAGGCAGACCCGATTCCGGATCTGCCTTGATAAATATGACTTCAAGCCAAGGCTTGCTCGGCCTGTTCCCAGTCAGTCATAACTTTCCGAAGTGCGGTGTGTTGTCGGTCTCGAGCGGCGGCACTAAAAAGTCCGCCATTAAAACATTCACCCAGGAACGTAATTGCCGGAATTGGTAATCTGGAAAAATCACGCTCTCGTGCCACTTCTTCCAATTGAATAAGCTCGGTGTGTTTGTCCTGGCCAAATTTGACTCTCTCCAGAAATTTTCTGCGTTTGGCGACTGACATTCTGCGCCAAGCCGGTGACATTTCATTTATGCTGTATGACATGCGTGTCCTTTCATTTTTTGGTTGAATTTGAACTGCTTCCAAATAGAAATATAACATTAATTAATGCAAGAAATCAATATTTTTTATATAATTGTAATTATGAATGAAGACGAACTAAAGAAAAAACTAACCCCAGACGAATATCGAGTTTTGCGCGAAAAGGGCACCGAAGCGCCATTTTCCGGAAAATATTTGAACGATAACCGCGTGGGGACGTATATGTGCAAAGTCTGCGGCGCCGAGCTTTTTCCATCGACAGCAAAACTGGATCCTGCAAAAGGCCCGGCTTCGCTATCCGGCTGGCCATCCTTTGACCAAGCCTTGCCCGGTGCTATTCGTGAAATTTCCGATAACAGCCACGGCATGCATCGCACTGAAATAGTTTGTGCTAACTGTGGCTCGCACCTGGGCCATGTTTTTGACGACTCACATGAAAAAACGGGCAAACACTATTGCTTGAATTCCGTTTGTTTGGATTTAAAGACTGATCAAAAATAATCCGCCACTTTAAAACCCGCCCAAATTCCGGCGATACCGCCTACAGCAGAGAGAAAAATCGAAGACATTGAAAGTAACCCATTTGTTCCTTGCCAGAGCATCGGAATGCATGAACCGACGGTAGAACCGACCATGAGACCTATCCAGATCAATGTTTTTCTAGACATGGTTATATTGTAGCGTGAATTTACGGAGGTCGCACCTACGTTTTCCGCTGTGTGGATAAGTCGAAATGACCAAAAACATAGATAGGTCTACAATGAGACCTCATCTTGACTTTTTCACTCAACTATATTAATATGGGCATATAGTAATCTCTGTTGAAAGAAGGCTTTTTCGGATGTTACTCGACCTCATTGTATGCAACCATCTCATTATAAAAGCTCACGGCCACCACGCCGAGAGAGCACTCATGCGCCAGCTAATCATTCATCCCAAAATCGCGGAGGATCGCGAGGCAGTTTTCGTTCTGCCGGATCAGGCAGTCGCGCCGGTTTTCGTGGCGGCTATAGAGGCAGTCAGCCAAACCGATCTTTTAAAAAGGGCGGCCGTGGAAATTTTGCCCAACATATTAATGAATCGAAATTTATTAACAAAGCGGTCATCACCGAATCTGCGCCGCATTTTGTGCCGGAGCATGCCTTTGCCGATTTTGTTATCGACGAGCGCCTCAAGGTGAATATTGCCAAAAAAGGCTATGTCACACCGACGCCGATTCAGGACAAGGCTATTCCGCATATCTTGCGCGGCGCCGACCTGGTCGGCATTGCCAACACTGGTACTGGCAAAACGGCGGCATTTTTGATTCCGCTTATAAATAAAATCCTCAAAGACCCGCGCGCGAGAGTGCTCATCGTAGTGCCGACGCGTGAATTAGCCTTGCAGATCGAGACGGAATTTCAGGGCTTTTCGCGCATGCTGGGAATTTGGAGCGTCTCATGTGTCGGTGGTGCGAACATCGGCGCACAGATCCGCGCGTTGTCACGTTTGTCTCAAGTCGTGATCGGTACACCGGGACGTCTGTGTGATCTCATAAAAAGCGGCCACATTCGTCTGGCTGAATACGGCACGCTGGTTCTGGATGAAGCCGATCGCATGCTGGATATGGGTTTTATCGCCGACATCAGATTCATGGTGTCAAAAATGCCGGCAATGCGCGAGACGCTATTCTTTTCGGCCACTATGTCACCAGAAATTCAGAAATTGATCAAGGAATTTTTGCGTGAGCCGGTGATGATTTCGGTGAAGACCGGCGACACGGCGCAGTCGATCGACCAGGACGTGGTGCGTGTGCCGCGCGACGCTAACAAATTTGATATTTTGACGAACCTTTTGCGACAGCCTGGTTTCGACAAAGTGCTGGTTTTTGGTCGGACGAAACACGGTGTACAGCGACTGGCTGAAAGTTTGGTCAAGGCTGGTTTTGTGGCGGAAGCCATTCATGGTAATAAAAGCCAATCGCAGCGCGTCAAAGCTTTGCGACTTTTCAAAGAGCATCATGCCAAAATTTTGGTGGCGACCGATGTTGCCGCTCGCGGTTTGGATGTCTCGGGAATTTCTCATGTTATCAATTACGATCTGCCGGCGACTTATGAAGACTACGTCCATCGTATTGGCCGTACTGGACGTGGTGGTAAAAAGGGTGTGGCACTCACGTTTATTGGGTAATTTTGGTCAAGGTCTTCCCATTTATCCACAGAAGTTAAAATTTTCATAAAATTTTTATCGATTTTGCCATTGCGGCTTGATTTTACTGTTGAGATAATTAAGGGATTAATGGTCGATTATCACTTAATTTTTTTCTCAAAAATATGTTATATTCATTCCAAATGAAGAACAAGAGACTCACTTTCAAAGTCGAATATGAGGACGGCTGGTACAGCGCGTCATGCCTGGAATCCTTTATCGTGACCCAGGGGAAGAGCTTCAAAACGCTCGAAAATAATATAAAAGAGGCTGTAGAATGTCATTTTGCCAATGAACTGAAGGCGCGCAAGATAAAGCCTATTATTTCTTTAAACTATACTCTCCCAGCATATGCCTAGACTCAAGGTGCTTTCTGGCAAGAGCGTTATAAAAATGCTTCGACATTTTGGATTTGTCGTGGTCGGGCAACATGGAAGCCACGTGCAAATGAAGCTTGGAGCGCATAAAGCGACGATACCTCTCCATGATGAGCTGAAGAAAAAGACGATGCTTGATATATATCGTCAATTGGAGTCGATGATCTCCAAAGATGATCTAGACGATATGTTCTACACAAAGTAATTTGATGGCACCTATTGTCAACTGATCTACAACACCGGCGGGTATTTCTTCTTCCTAAACAACCAACGTCATTATTGCAACTTATTGTTTGACTCATTTCAATTATTGAAGTAATCTCGTTTTTAGATACGAAAAACAACAAACGAAAGGACATTGAATGAATAAAATAAACATACTCATTATCGGCAGTGGTGGTCGCGAACATGCCATTGCTTGGAAAGCCACGCAGTCTCCGCAAGCCGGAACCATCTATGTGGCGCCAGGTAATCCGGGGACAGCCATGCTGGGATGCAAGAATATCCCGCTTACCCACAACGAACAAGACATACCGGCTCTCGTCGAGCTCGCGTGCCACCTTGAAATCGGCTTGGTCATCGTCGGACCGGAAACGGCGCTGGCCAGAGGCATTGTCTTGGCCTTTAAAAACCGAGGCATACCGACATTTGGACCGGCAATCGCCTGGTTCATAGAAGCCAGCAAAGTCGAAGCGAAGAAAATGATGGAAAAAGTTGGAATTCCGACAGCAGATTTTTGGACTTACACCTGGCCAGAAGTCGAAGCAGCAAAAGCCAAGGTTCGCGAGCTGGATGGTGATTGTGTTATTAAGGCCGATGGCTTGGCGGCAGGAAAAGGCGTCACGGTTTGCAAGCACAACATTCCGGAAGCCGAAGCTGCCGTTGACGACCTTCTGGTCAAGAAAAAACTTGGCATGGCCGGCGAGAAGATCGTCATCGAAAAGCGCTTGGAAGGCATGGAGCTTTCCGCTCATGTGCTCTGCGACGGGGAACACATCAAGATGTTCCCGTTCGTCCGCGATCACAAACGTTTGCTCGATGGTAACGAAGGTCCGATGACTGGCGGCATGGGTGTCTGCGGACCGATCGATGTGGATCCTGCACTTGCAAAGACAATCGAAGAAAAGATCGTCATGCCGTTGATCAAGGAACTTGGTGAGAGCGGCATGCCGTTCGTCGGCTGTCTCTATCCGGGGCTCATGATTACCAAGGACGGACCGATGGTCCTCGAGTTCAACGCTCGTTTCGGCGATCCCGAAGCACAGGCGTACATGCGCTTGCTTTCGTTGGAGACAGATCTGGTCGAAGTTCTCTTGGCATGCACGCAAGGCCGGCTTGATCAGGTGGAACTACACTGGCGGGGTAAAGAATGCTTGGTCGTTACTCTGACTGCAGATGGTTATCCAGACAGTCCACGGACAGGAGATTTGATTGTTCTTGATCATATCGATCAATCCGATTCTGACGGACCAATCGTGTTTCATTGTGGCACATGCTGGCGAAACGGATATCTTACGACAAATGGAGGCAGGATTTTGAGTTATACCGATCTCTTGCCAACCAATGATACACGTTCCATTCGTCCCAATAACACCCGATCTCTTCGTGGTACGTATCTGAAGCGTGCTTTTGATGAGATCAAGACAGGCATTGACTTTGACGACATGCACTACCGTACCGACATTGGCATGGTGTGGTAGCACTCCGTGAGTTTTTCACAACCGGCGTTGCAAAAGTAGCGTCGGTTTTTTATTTGAAAGGATTATTCCAGTCAAGGCCCTCTCACTTATCCACAGAAGTTAAAATTTTCATAAAATTTTTATCGATTTTGTCATTGCAGCTTGATTTTACTGTTGAGATAATTAAGGGATTAATGTATGTTTTTATTGATGAATCGGGAATCCATAATCAACAAGGCGTATCGTCTGTTGTTTTGGTTTGTATTTCCATTGATAACTTAGACAAAATTCAGTCATCAGTGGTCGACTTGGAAAGAAAGCTAAAAATTTCAAGCTTTCATTGGTCAAAAAGTACATGGAATAGAAGGGAAAATTTCATTAAAGAAATTGCAAAAGAAAATTTTTCTATAAAGGCTGCTTTGG
>JAGWNR010000023.1 GCA_028871265.1 Patescibacteria group bacterium | reverse complement strand
CATTGCAAGTTTCGCAAGCGCAACTAACATATTCGTATATGAATGTGACAGCCCCAATTGCCGGCATTGTGGCAAAAATCGACATAACTCCGGCAGAGCAAGTTACAAGCGGTACAACAATTGCCACGATTGTTACGCCCGGAGAGTATGCCACTATTTCATTAAATGAAGTTGACGCGGCCAAAGTTGCGGTCGGTCAAAAAGCCACACTCACTTTTGACGCAATCAACAATCTATCGATTGCCGGCACTGTCAGTGAGGTCGATGGTATTGGCACTGTCTCACAAGGCGTTGTGACCTACAATGTCAAAATAGCCTTTGATACCAATGACAGCCGCGTCAAGCCGGGCATGAGCGTAAATGCCGCTATAATTACCAACGTTCACAGCGATGTGCTTGTAATTCCGTCATCTGCGGTTAAAACTCAGGGAAATATTTCTTATGTTCAGGAACTGAACCAAAAATATCCTTCGGCACAAGCTTTATCTGGTATCACGACCACCGAAACGCCACACGATGTGCCGGTGACGGTCGGTTTGTCGGATAACACAAATACCGAAATAGTTTCGGGTCTGTCATCCGGAGATCAGGTTATTATGAGAACAGCCGCGACCGGCGGTTCTGTGTCGACTAAATCTGCGGCAACTAGCGCCACCACACGTAATTTTGGCGGCGGCGGCGCAGTATTTAGAAGTTTCGGTGGATAAAAAAATGATTGACGTACGCAACATCACAAAAACATACAATGACGGCGCAGAAAGTTTCCAAGCCTTAAAGGGTGTCAGTTTTAAAATTACTGACGGTGAATTCGTGGCAATTATGGGGCCTTCAGGATCAGGCAAATCCACCCTCATGCATATTTTGGGCTGTTTAGATACGCCTTCATCAGGTCAATATTTCTTGGATGACAAAGACGTATCAAAACTTTCCGATGAAGAATTGGCTGATATCCGTCGCGAAAAAATCGGCTTTGTATTTCAGGCCTTCAATCTGTTACCACGTGCTACAGTATTGCGAAACGCCATGCTACCACTCATCTATGCCGGTGTGGCCGAAGAAGAACGCGAGAAACGTGCACGGACTTCCCTTTTAGCCGCAGGATTAGACGAGGATCATTTCATGCACAAATCAAACCAACTTTCCGGTGGACAGATTCAGCGCGTGGCTATCGCTCGCGCTCTGGTCAATAATCCGACGCTCATTTTGGCTGATGAACCGACCGGTAATTTGGACACCAAAACTAGCGAGGTTGTTTTAGGCACATTTCAGGAGCTCAATGAAAAACAAGGTCGCACCATTGTCCTTATCACACATGAGCCTGATATTGCCGCTCATGCCGAGCGTATCATCATGATTCGCGACGGTGCTATTGTCGAGGACCGGAAAAATGCGGCGAGAAAAGTAAACCGTTTGTAAAGTTAGAAGGTTCATAAAGTTCATAAAGTATAAAATTTAATACTTTACGAACTTTACAAACTTTAAGAACTTTATGACAACAACTGATATTTTCCACGAAACATATTCGGCTCTGTCCGCCAACAAGGCGCGGTCTGGTTTGACAATTCTCGGCATTGTCATCGGCATTGCTTCGGTTATAGCCATGATTTCAATCGGCCAGGGCGCCCAAGGCTCTATTCAATCTTCTATCCAATCGATAGGCTCAAATCTGATCATGGTCATGCCCGGTGCTCAAAAAGGACCTGGTTACCAGGTATCGTCAGGTCGCGGCGGTGCTAGAACCTTGATAACAGAGGATGCGACTGCCATCATGAATCAGATACAGAATGTTGCAGCTGTGTCACCGCAACTTTCCGGTCGCTATCAAATTACCGCCAAAGGCACCAATACAAACACTTCGGTCAACGGTGTAACGTCAGCATACCCACAAGTGCGAGACGTTCAAATTGCCGAAGGCTCATTTATCACCGACACACAAAATCAAAGCCTGGCCAAAGTCGCCGTGCTTGGACCGACCACAGTCAGTGATCTATTTGCCACCGGTACCGATCCGGTGGGCCAAACTATTAGTATCAAAGGCTTGCTATTCACTGTAATTGGCGTCACTGTAGCCAAAGGTGGTTCGGGTTTTAATAACCAAGACGATATGATATTTGTACCACTCTCTTCGGCACAGAGATATTTTGCCGGCGCCGATTATTTGAGCGAGATTGATGTACAGGCGGCTGATCAGAATTCAATGACCCAGGTTCAAAATGATATTACTAGTCTTTTGCTTACCAGACACAATATTTCCGATCCCACCCAAGCCGATTTTAGCACCTTGAACCAAGCAGACATTGTAGCAGCCGCTTCTAGCGTGACTAGTACCTTTACCATTCTTTTAGCCGCCGTAGCCGGTATTTCCCTGGTCGTCGGCGGCATTGGCATAATGAATATGATGCTCACCACTGTGACGGAACGCACTCGTGAAATCGGTCTGCGCAAAGCCATCGGTGCCAAGAAAAAAGACATTTCCACCCAGTTTTTGGCCGAATCGGTAATGCTCACCCTAATTGGCGGTATCATCGGCACAGTTCTGGGTATTGCCATTGCCTACACCATTTCGTCTTTTGGTTCGATCCACACGCAAATCACATGGCAACCAATCGCTTTGGCCTTTGGTGTTTCAGCAATTATCGGCATTATTTTTGGCTACTATCCTGCTCGTCGCGCCGCCAGTTTGAACCCGATTCAGGCTCTCCGGTATGAGTAACAAATATTGATTTTTAATAAAAAATTTGTTAAAATTCTGTCTGATGCCAGAGTGGTGAAATTGGCAAACACTACCGACTCAAAATCGGTCGCCGAAAGGTTTGCGGGTTCGAGTCCCGCCTCTGGCACAGAATGAAATGATATGCACAGGAGATACAAACCTAAAATACCACTCTATTTTACTTGGTCTCCAAATTTAGCTTACGTAGTTGGTCTAATAACTACAGACGGCTGTCTTTCTTCAAATAGACGTAGTGTAATATTTACCTCTCAAGATATCGAGTTAATTGGACATGTGAAATTAATTCTGAATGCAAAAGGAAAAATTGGTCTTACAAAAAACCAAAAATGTGAGACATACAGAATTCAGATAGGTAATGTTCAACTTTACGATTGGTTACTAAGCATAGGTCTAATGCCAAATAAGTCTCTTGTCCTTGGAAAAATTGTTGTGCCGGATGAATATTTTATAGATTTTTTGCGGGGTCATTTGGATGGAGACGGTTCAATAACAACTTATACCGACAGATTCAATACAACAAAAAATCTCAAGTATATTTACCAGCGTTTGTGGACCCGTTTTATTTCTGCTAGTGAAAAGCATGTAATTTGGTTGCAGGAAACAATTACTAGATTGATTGGTTTGCATGGTAAGATTCATAAAACCAAGATAAACCATCTTGGAAACAGAATGTATATTTTAAAATTTGCTAAAAAGGAGTCTCTAAAGCTTTTGGCAAAGATATACTATTCTGAAAAAATTCCTCACTTGGCTCGTAAAAAGAAAATTTATACAATTTTCTCTCAAAAATATGAAAAGAAAAATTAACAAGTTTTTATATATTAACTCATGCCTAATTGTTTTTTTCACTATCTTACTTTTTTCATTAAGTTTCAATTTTGCCTCCGCCGCATCTTTGCCATATGGCGAACGTATCTTTTATTATTCCACACAAAAAAGCAATGTCGCTGACTTTGTCGCTCATGTCAATAAAATAGATATAATTGCGCCGCAAACTTATGAAATAAATTATAATTTAAACGCTTCCGGTACGGTACCAACAGACCTTTACATTGCGGCACAATCGGCCAAGATCAAGATTATGCCGCTTTTAACTAACAAAGATTTCAGCCAGCCGCTCATTCATCAATTTCTGGCTTCTTCAACTGCTGAATCAAAACTGATCTCATTCCTTGCTTCTGAAGCCACAGCCAAGGGTTACATCGGTTGGCAACTGGACATTGAACATATCCCTGCGGCAGATCGTGACTTATTTAGCGCATTCGTCGAAAGTGCTGCCACTGCCTTGCATGCACACGGACAGATATTAAGTGTCGCTGTCGTTTCTCAAATCCCAGGTGCATCAAGCACTGATCCCAAAAGTGACTATTACAAAAATTGGAGTGGTGCCTATGACTATACCAAGCTTGGCAAAACTGCAGATTTCTTGAGTCTCATGACCTATGACGATCCAAATTCCGCCGGTCCATCGGCTCCGATTTCTTTTGTCAGAGACGCATTAGACTACGCTACCAGCCAAGTTCCTCCAGCGAAAATTTCTTTAGGCATTCCTCTATTCTATTGGGGTTGGAGCACCACGCCCAGAAAACATCTCACCTACGGTGGTACTTACGACATGCTTCAAAATCGTCGTGTTAATTACCCCTCTCTTCTAGGATACAATCAAACCTACGCCGCGCCATTTTTGATTTACTCCATTGCTAAAAAAATTTATATTATCTGGTATGAAAATAGCGCCAGTTTTGCCGCCAAAGCTGTTCTCATTCAGACTGAACATCTCCGCGGTTTTTCCGCCTGGGTTCTAGGAACCGAGAATCCGGAAATTTGGAGCACTATATAAAACCTTGAGAGTTTTTTGGATAAGTTTACTTTACAAGTCTTGCAAACCGCTTTTGTAATTTCTCCAATTTTGGTGCGATCACCAACTGGCAATAAGGCTGACTCTCATTATTTTTATAATAATTATGATGATAATCTTCGGCTTCATAAAACTTTTGCAAAGGTTTCACCTCGGTCACCACCGGCTTGTCGTAAGCTTTGGAATCATTTAGCTCTTTAATCAATGTATTGGCCTTACCATTTTCTGCTTCATTGCCATAAAAAATTGCCGAGCGATATTGTGTGCCAACATCATTTCCCTGTCTATTTAATGTAGTTGGATCATGTGTATTAAAGAAGACTGCTAATAGGTCATCATAGGAAATAATGTTTGGGTCGTATTCAATCTGGATGGCTTCAGCGTGACCGGTTGTGCCGCTAGACACTTGGTCATAAGTTGGATTTGCGCTTGTACCGCCTGTATAACCCGGCTTGACCGAGATAACACCATTTAACATTGAAAAAACTGCCTCGGTACACCAAAAACAACCATTGGCAAAGACCGCTACTTGAAAATTTTTTGTACTCATGGCAGTATTATACCAGACATTTTCACTTTTTTATGACTAGAACTTTTTTACGCCTTATGCCCTGGCTATATTTTGAATTACTACAGAGGGCATTTATTAGACAACATGGTTGTAACCCTGGTTACCGCCAATACAAATGGTTACGAGCTGTTAGCCGCTTTCACTGATTTACAAGGCCGATTTCCCTGATCGGCCCTTTTTATACACTCAAAGCCACATATTCGAGAAGTTGCTTTACTGACGGCGATCGATCACGTAGATATGATTCTGTTTCGGCCAATATCGCAAGTTTGCTGGCGTTTATTTCAAGGTTTTCCATTTTTAAATAATCTGAAAGCCCAGACACAAATTCAATCGCAGCGCTTTTGGGTTTTTTTTGATCGGAGATATCCGCCGCCAGTTCATCTACAATAGTAATACGCTGTGCCAATGTCGACTTTAAAAAGTTTTGTACAAGGTCAGACCTATGTAGTACAAGGTCAGACCTTGTATCATGCACAATAAATAGACGTGACCGCAATGTCGGTAAAAGCATTTGCTCCGACGAAATGATAATAAAAAAATGTGCGTAATCATTCGGCTCCTCAAATATTTTAAGCAATGCATTCTGCGCCTCATGCGTCATATCCTCCGCTTCGATAATAAAAAATTTTTTGCCATTTTCGGCAAACGGCCGTGTCGCATGCATTTCTTTCAGTGCTCGCGCCTGATCGATGGTCAAAAGCTCGTACTTCTCTACAAAAACATCCGGATTGCCCCGATGTTCAACGCCGAGTTTTTCCTTTAAAAATTCCAGGACTTTTTTTGAAGTGTCTTTACCACGCAATAAAAGTGCGTACGCATGATGTGCCAATTGTTCGCCGGAAACTAGTAGTTGATTTAGGGTTTCCATGGCCTATATTATACAAATTTTTACTTCTTCTGAATAATTGTCCTCTTGTAAACATCCAAATGCTCCAGAGCCAGCCCAGTTCCTTTGGCCACACAAAATAGCGCGTCTTCGGCCAATTGGGCCTTGACACCGGTGCGGCGATAAACCAATTCCGGAAAATTACGGAGCATCGACGATCCGCCGGTCATCATGATGCCATTATCGATAATATCAGAGGCTAGTTCAGGCGGTGTTTCTTGCAACACATCCTTCATAGCTTTGATCATATCGCGCAATTCTTTGGAAATTGCTTTGACGATTTCGTTGGTACGCAATTCAACCGAACGCGGTAAACCGGTGATAAAATCTCGTCCTTTGACAGTCATGGTAAGTTCTTCATCCAGTGGAATGGCCGAGCCAATCTTGATTTTGATATCCTCGGCCATTTGATCACCAATACCTAAATTGTAAGTTTTCTTTATATAATCGGCGATAGCCGCATCAATTTTGTTGCCAGCACATTTGACCGATGTCGATGAGACAATACCACCCAATGAAATAACCGCCACGTCCGTAGTGCCGCCTCCAATGTCAACCACCATGTGACCACGCGCTTCATGGATCGGAATGCCGGCGCCGATTGCAGCTAAAACCGGTTCCTTGACAACATAGGCATTTCTAGCACCCGCACGCAATGCTGCCTCCACCACCGCACGTCGCTCCGTCGAAGTAATGCCTGCCGGCACCGAAACCATCACATCAGGCTTCCAGATATTCCATGAACCCATCGCTTTATCGATAAAATAGCGCAACATCGCTTCAGTGACACGATAGTCGGCGATAACACCGTCACGCATTGGTTTATAAGCGATAATATTGTCCGGCGTGCGGCCAACCATTTCTTTTGCTTCATTACCGACAGCCAGGACTTTTTTGTCGGTTTGTGAAATAGCTACAACCGAAGGTTCATTTAGAACAACACCTTTGCCAGGAACAAACACTAACGTATTGGCTGTGCCCAGGTCGATTCCAAGTTGTTTGGAGAAAATTGACATAGTCGGAATATAGCACGTTTTTGCGCTATATCAAAATCAGCCGGGCCAAACGACAAACCATTTAGTCAGTTATTTTTTCTCCATAAATCCTCTGCACATCTGCCCCCAAACCAGAAAGCGTTTTTTCCAGCGCCTCATAGCCGCGATCTATGAAATACACATTGTTTATAACCGATGTGCCATTTGCGCACAAAGCCGCCAACACGACAGCAAAGCCGGCACGAATATCATAAGCGGTCAGTTCTTCTCCGGCCGGTGAGGCTTTGTACAAGGTCGGACCTTGTACAAATATTTCCCGCGGATTCATCACTGTTACATTGGCTCCAAGCTTGCGCAGGTCATCGACATATTTGAACCTGCCTTCAAATATTGTTTCAAATACAATTGACTCACCGGTCGTTTGGGAGAGAAATACTGTCATAATAGGTTGTAGATCGGTCGGAAAGCCGGGATATTCGTGTGTGCGGATACTGCAGCCATGAAAGGAGGTATTTTTAATTCGACCATTTCCTTTGATTAAAATTGAATCTTTTTTTATTTCCAGTGGCACACCAGCACCGACGAGCTGATTTGTCACCGCTTCTACATGTCTAGGTTCACAGTTTGAAATTAGAAGTTCGTCGGCACACAATGCTCCAAGCAAAAGAAAGCTGCCGGTTTCGATACGGTCAGGAATTGCAATATAAGGTTTTTTTGCTTTCAAGGGTTTACCTCCGCGTATTGTGATAGTCGTAGTACCGGCACCTACTATGTCGGCGCCACAATCGTTCAACCATTCGGCCACACTAACGATTTCCGGCTCCATGGCGCAATTGCGCAGAGTTGTAGTTCCTTTTGCCAAAACTGCCGCCATCATGATGGTTTCTGTCGCTCCGACGCTCTGGATTGGATAAAAGATGTCGGCTCCGCGCAAACCACCCTTTGGTGCAGTGAGACGGAACATGCCATCATTCTCGACAACAGTCGCCCCCATCTTTTTATACGATTCAAAAAACAAATCGACAGGTCGCGTGCCGATAACACAACCGCCCGGTGACGGAAATGAAACTTTGCCATATCGCGCCAGAATTGGGCCTGTGGTCACAACCGAAGATCGCATTGAACGTGAAATTTCAGTGTCTAGATCGGTCGAGGTCAAGTTTGAGGCATCGATCATCATGGATCCTTTTTCAATCTTTGCACCTAGACCTAGGAGCAAATCTTTCATCTTTTCAACATCGGCGGTCTCTGAAATATTTTGGAGTTCGATTGAATCTTCAAATAAAATGC
>JAGWNR010000123.1 GCA_028871265.1 Patescibacteria group bacterium | reverse complement strand
TATTATTATTTCAACAAAAAATAATAAGTAGTAAAAGGCTCTTACGGTTAATTTCAAGACTTAATCAGAATGAATTCTCGGAAATTCGATTTATAGCCGAAGAAATGCTTTCGTCTATAAAAACGATACCCTCCGATTAAGGAGGGTATCTCGATGGACATAACTGTAGCGTGTGTTTATTATAAGTCTTACTAACTTAGTTTGTCAATTATGTTCCCTAGCTTGAACATTTTTATCAATTCAATCCAACTTTAAATCATTTTTTTGAATCCCCTTTGATCGTCGCAATTGCCTCCTGCACGGTAGTCATGAACTGCGCCGGGAATATGATGGTGGAGTTTTTTTCGGTGGCGATCTCGCTCATCGTCTGCAAAGTGCGGAGTTGAAGAGCGACCGGATGCTGGGAGATTATGTCTGCTGCTTCACCGAGTTTGACAGATGCCTGGAATTCGCCTTCGGCGGCGACGATTTTGGCACGACGTTCACGCTCTGCCTCCGCTTCCTTGGCCATGGCGCGCTGCATATTGTCGGGCAAGGTAATATCTTTGATCTCGACAGCAGTAACCTGTGCACCCCACGGTTCGGTGTGCTGATCGATGACATCCTTGATGGTGGCGTTTATATCTGCGGTCTGCGATAGTAGCTGGTCCAGCTGATATCGACCGATGACATTTCGCACGGTGGTCTGGCTGATTTGATTTACAGCGTCATGAACGTTTTCAATACCGACGACGGATTTTTTCGGGTCGACAATGTGATAGTACGCCACCGCGGCGATGTCGATGGAAACGTTGTCTTTGGTAATAATCTTTTGCGATGGGATATTCATGGTGATGGTACGCAAGGTGACCTTGGTCATACGCTCGAAAACCGGCACCAGTATGATGAGGCCGGGGCCTCTCACACCGGTGCATTTACCGAGGAAAAAGATAACGCCGCGATCGTACTCTTTGACTACTTTTAGTGATAATGCGAGCAAGATGACGACGATGACGATTATTATTGTGATCATGGTGGTATTATAGCGCGATTTTACTTTTTTGGCTCCATATTTTTTGTAAGTTTAAAGACCAGTTTGCCTTTTAATTTGCCGCGATATTTTGGAGATGACATGAGAGCCAGTGTTTCATCCAGTCCTTCCACCGCTTCGGGCGTTTTCTCTAATTTATCACGATCGAGTGCATAACCTTGCTTTAAATATTCACGCAAGACTCCGGTAGCCCAAATGCGAAATTGCGTGGCTTTTTTAGAATTAACTCGATAGCCGACAGCAATTATTGCATCAAGATTATATAATTTAGTGAGGTATTTCTTGCCATCTGCGGCAGTTATTCGGAAATTCCTAATAACTGAAGCATCATTCAGCTCATTGGTTTTGAATATATTCTTCAAATGTTCGTTTATTGTCGGAATGCCAACCTCAAACAAATCACCTATCTGCGCTTGTGTCGCCCAAATAGTATCCTTTTCAATATCCGCTCGGAGCTCGATGTTTCCTTTATCATTTTG
>JAGWNR010000122.1 GCA_028871265.1 Patescibacteria group bacterium | reverse complement strand
CCATTTCTGACAAAAACGAAACCGGCTGGATTTTTATTATACAAACGTCGACCTATTTCACCGACAGCCACAATTTGACATGATTTTACAATAGGAATATCCAGTTCGGCTGATAGTCTAGAAGGATCTTTTTGCTCCAAAATGCTATGTTCACCATATTCCCTAATAATACGACTGGACATACCCAAAACATCTTCTTTGGTGGTACCACTGACAAAAACTATGGCCATTAGTTCACGCAAAGAAAGATTTTCCGGCCCCTCATTTAAAAGGCGTTCGCGCGGTTTATCATCGGCAGGTAAATCCCTGATTTTTAATGAATAATCCTTGCCTTTGGCCGGTGCATCCAGCACAAGGTCAGTATCTCGAATCGAATAAACGTTAAATGGTGAAAGTATATCCATAATGCATATAGTATAACACCGCAAAAACAGTGTTCAATGCCATTATTGATAATAATTTTAGGAAAATTTTAACTTCTGTGGATAAGTCGGGGTACCTTGGCAACTTTTATCATATTGTTTCAACTAATACCATATTGGTTTCTTGCCCTTTGCCTAGCGGCATTCCGGCCGCAATTACCACTTTATCACCATTTTTCGCTAATTTATGATCAAGTGCCACTCGACGAACAACAGTCATGATTTGTAAAATAGTCGAGAAAGACTTTTCCGCAAATGGATAACAGCCATAAATCAAGTTAAATTTGGCTAATTCGGCCGTATTTGAAGAGAGAGCAATAATACGCTCAGCTGGCCGATAACGAGCCAGCATTCTGGCTGTACGACCGGAATGAGTCAAAGCCACAATGAATTTAGCACCAACCTCATGAGCAGTCATGACTGCAGCCTGGGAAACCACATCGCTGATGCCGTGTGACAACTCATATTCTGCCATTCCATCAGCAGTATAAACTTCACCCTCGACTTCTAGGGCAACTCTGGTCATTGTCTGTACAGCTTGAAGAGGATATTCACCCAGTGTTGTCTCTTCGGAAAGCATAATAGCATCAGCACCATCGATGATAGCATTGGCCACATCTGACACTTCGGCTCTGGTTGGCACAGGACTTTTTATCATTGATTCCAGCATTTGAGTCGCCACGATGACCGGTTTGCCGGCAGCGTTACATTTGGCCACCATTCTTTTTTGCGCCAAAGGAACTTCTTCGGCCGGAATTTCGATGGCCAAATCGCCCCGAGCAATCATGATGCCGTCAGAGAGCTGAATAATTTCATCGATGCAAGCAAGCGCTTGTGGCGTTTCGATTTTGGCAATTATACCGGCCTTGGATTTCTTCTTTTTTAAAATATCACGCAAATCGGCGATATCCTTGGCTGAACGCACAAATGAAAGAGCGAAAAAATCAACCTTATTTTTAATTCCGAATTCCAAATCCTTCCTATCTTTTTCTGTCAAAGCGGCAACTGACAAATGTGCGTCCGGCAAATTAACGCCTCGACGATTTTTAATTTCGCCACCCACTTCGACCTTACACACAACATCGTTACCTTTT
>JAGWNR010000022.1 GCA_028871265.1 Patescibacteria group bacterium | reverse complement strand
CATGCCGATTTACGCAAAGATCTGAGTCGTGTCAAGAGACCGATCGCTTCATTTGTTCAACTGGGTTTTGAATCCAAATTATTGGCTCTGGGTATAATAGAATCATTGAGACAGATAAAAATTCCTTTACAAATGTCATTAACAAAAGACAGATTGGGTGCCCAGGTAGTCAGCGTTGAGCGCTATCATACCCCGTACTCTCTCATAATTGGTAAAAAAGAGGCGGTTGAAAAGCAGATAATTGTTCGTGACAATACTACGCATGCTCAGGAACTGGTTTCACTGGAAAAGCTGTCAGAATATATGAAGAAAATAGAAAAAAAATTGTATAGATGATTGAACACCATTTTCTATTGCAAAACTTCATCTATTATGATATGCTAATTAATATATGATTAATATCGAAATTAAAGCAAATCAAAACGAAAATCCGTTGAACATTATTCGACGTTTTACAAAAAAGGTTCAAGGTTCCGGCATTTTGCCAAAAGTGCGCAGCACACGATACTCTACTCGTGTTCAGTCTCATTACAAAATCAAAAAACAAGCTCTCAAGGTTTTAGATCGTCGTGCAGAAGTTTCCCGCTTGATCAAGCTAGGAAAAGCACCTGATCGTTTGATGAAATAGTTTTGATGAAAAAAATTTTATCAGATAGATTTTTATTCTCAAATAAAACAAAGTCACGGGTTTCACGATCGCTTTTTTTGCGTATAAAAAACATGATTTTAGGTCATGATTATGAACTCTCGGTTGCCATAGTTACAAAAAAAACAATTCACAATTTAAATAAAAAATGGCGGAACAAAGACACCCCGACCGATATATTATCGTTTTATATATCAAATAACGAAGGTGAAATATATATTTGCCCCAGCGAAGCCAGGAAAGAGGCGCACAAATTTGAACGTTCTTTTGATAATTTTATCGCTTTTTTATTTATCCACGGTTTGGTCCATTTGAAAGGATACGATCATGGCGCTATAATGGAGAGCATAGAAACTAAATTTCGCAATAAGTTCAAAGTTTAAACCTTGAAAATTTTAAATACTAAATTATAAATTCCAAACGTTTGGAATTTAGAATTTGAAATTTATTATTCTTTATGTCACGCAACATTGTAACAGGCATTGATATTGGCACTTACCACACCAAGGTAATTATTGCCGATGGAACAGAGCGTAATAAACGCGGTTTTCCACGTGTCATTGGCGCTGCAATGACTGAAACAAAAGGCATTCGTCACGGATACGTAGTAAATATGTCAGAAGTCACAGATTCAATTCGCATTGCTTTGGACGAAGCCGAGAAACGCGCCGGTATAAAAGTCAAAAACGCATTTTTGGGCTTGGGAGGAATCGGTTTAGGATCAATCGTTTCATCATCATCAGTTATTATTTCCAAAGCTGATATGGAAATAACAACTATTGATGTTTCGCGCGTACTGGAGCAGTGTGAAAAAGACGTACCGGCGAGTGCCCTTGTTAACAAAAAGATTATCCATTCAATACCGCAAGGCTATAAAATTGACGGTTCTCCGGTTCTAGGTACTAATCCTGACGGCATGAAAGGTTCGAAATTAGAGGTTAGCATGCTTTTTATAACTTGCTTGGAGCAACATTTGAACGATTTATTAGAATCTGTCGAAAATGCCGGTGTTAGAGTAGACGATGTCATGGCAGCACCGATTGCCGCCTCTTTGGTCACACTGACAAAATCACAGAAAATTGCCGGCGTGATTTTGGCCAACATTGGCGCTGAAACTGTTTCTATTGGCGTTTTTGAAAATAATATTCCAGTTTCTTTGGAAGTTTTTCCTATAGGCTCAACCGATATTACCAATGATATTGCATTGGGTTTGAAAGTTCCATTAGAGGAGGCCGAAGAAATCAAGGTCGGCGCATTAAACGGCAATTCATATCCGCGTAAAAAATTGGAAGAAATTATTTCCGCACGTTTGGAGGATATTTTTGAACTGATTGATGCTCATCTAAAAAAAATTGGGCGAAACGGTCTTTTGCCGGCTGGAATAGTAATTACCGGTGGTGGTTCGGGCCTAAATAATGTTGAGACTATTGCTAGGACCGCCTTGCATTTGCCTTCGCGTATCGGTTTATCAAACCTAGCCTTGGATGACCGCCAAAGTTTTCGCGATGCCACCTGGGCTGTAGCTTATGGTCTCTGTATTTTTGGATTAAATGCCGATGAAGGTTTTGGCATTGCGCCAACGAAAAATCCTTTTGGCGACTCTTGGAAAGCCATATTGCGATGGTTTAAACAGTTTTTGCCGTAATTTTTAATACAGAGAATCCACACCTTGCACCGCTTTTATAACCTGCTATGATAGTCAGTACGACTACCAAAAGCCGTATGGTTTGCAATGCCTTGTCATTTTGATTTTTAATATTTAATTTTTTACTTTATTACCATGCCTCACGTCACTCCTGAAATCGAAACATTTGCCAGAATCAAGGTCGTCGGATTAGGCGGTTCCGGTGGCAATGCGCTGAACCACATGGTTAATTCCAAAGTACGCGGCGTCGATTTTGTCGCCATTAATACAGATGCGCAGGATTTACATCGATCATTGGCAAAAAAGAGAGTCAATATTGGTAAAAATCTCACTCGCGGTCTGGGCACCGGTATGAATCCTGAACTTGGTCGTCGAGCATTAGAAGAATCAAAAGAGGACGTCCAAGAATCATTAAAAGGCGCTGATATGGTTTTTATTTCCGGCGGTACCGGCGGCGGTACATTTAGCGGTGCTTCACCGGTGGCCGCTCGCATCGCCAAGGAGCTCGGCGCTCTCACGGTCGCCGTCGTCACTAGGCCATTTTTCTTTGAAGGTCAACAGCGTTCAAAAATTGCCGAGGGTGCCATCAACGATTTGAAAAAAGAAGTCGACGCCATCATTATAATTCCAAACGATCGCCTGCTTTCAATTGTTGAGAAAAATACTACAATGAAAAATGCCTTCGCTATTTGTGACGAAATTTTGCGTCAGGCTGTCGAAGGTATTTCTGATTTAATTACTACGCCAGGTATTATCAACATTGACTTTGCTGACGTGCGCGCCGTTTTGGAAAACGCCGGTTCGGCGCTCATGGGTGTTGGTTCGGCCTCGGGTGAAAATCGCGCTACAGAAGCGGCTCGTCAGGCGATTAACTCTCCCCTTTTGGATGTTTCTATCGCCGGTGCAAAGGGTGTCCTCTTCTCAATCGCCGGTGGCGAAGACCTAACCATGTTTGAAATCCAAGATGCCGCCAAGGTCATTACTGAATCAATCGACAAAGACGCCAAGGTCATATTCGGTACCATCAGAGACGATAAATTAAAGAAGAATGAAATCAGGATTACTGTTATTGCCGCCGGTTTTCCAGAATCCGGTAAACCAACAAACACTTCTAGACCTGCACAAAAAACTATCGAAGATGTTTTACCTATTCCACAGAAAGAAGAGAAACGCCGAATTTTTAATACCTTATCTGCTCGTGAACCACGTGAATCAGTTCGTGAACCAGTGGTGCCGGTTGCACCGGCTTCTATTGCCAAAGAAAAAGAATCCGTTCGGGATATCACTCCACCAATTGCACCAAAAGAAAAAATCGAAGACAAGAAAGAGAAAGACGACGATGATTGGGGCGTTGTACCGGCATTTTTGCGCCGTAGTAAGTTGAAGTAAAACATATCTGTTGATATGTTTTGGTTTTTCAATTTATTCATTCAAATATATATTTGAATGAAATTGATAATATGATATACTGATATTAATTATTAATGGCACAATTATTTATTCAACCAACATGATTTACGATCTAGCAATTTTAGGTGGCGGGCCGGCCGGTGTAGCGGCTGGAGTCTATGCGGCGCGAAAGCAGCTTAAAACTGTTTTTATTACTCACGACTGGTTAGGACAAAGCAATGTTTCCGAAGGCGTCGAAAACTGGATTGGTGATATCAAAATTCCCGGTCTTGAACTTTCAAAAAAATTAGAGACACATTTAAAGGCATATGCCGGCAAAGTGGTAGATATTCATGAAGGTCATTTCGTCAAGGACGTTCAAAAAGACCCGCTGGGGTTTGTTATAACCACCGACAAGGGCTCTTTCAAGGCTAAAACTGTACTAGTAGCCACCGGATCAAGTCGACGCAAACTAGACGTTTTAGGTGCCGATCGACTGGAACACAAAGGTCTCACCTACTGTGCTTCCTGCGACGGGCCTCTATTTGCCGGCAAGGAAGTCGTTGTGGTTGGTGGCGGTAATGCCGCATTCGAAAGTGCTTCTCAACTACTGGCCTACTGTAAAAGCGTCACGCTTTTAAATCGTAGCGGTAATTTCAAGGCAGACCCTGTCACAATAGAAGCGGTTTCAAAAAATCCGCACTTTAATATTATCAAAAATGCAATTCCAAAAGAGATCCTGGGTGATAAATTTGTCTCTGGTATTATTTATACTGACATCAATTCAAAAAAAGATATAACTATAAATGCAAGCGGTATCTTTGTTGAAATTGGCTCAATTCCAAACACCGCATACTTGAAAGACATTGTAGAACTCAATCAATATGGTCTCATTCCTGTTGATCCGCGAAATCAAAGAGTCACCAACCTTTCGGGTCTCTGGGCTGCCGGCGATTGCACGGACGGGCTTTTTCATCAAAACAATATCGCTGCAGGTGATGCGGTCAAAGCACTGGAGGATATATATCTGTTTTTGAAGGCAAAATAGCTACAAGCATTAAAATACCAATATACGAATTACACAAATGATACGAATATCTACGAATCAATCCTTATTATTCTTTTTGGTTTTAGATAAAATTGTCTAAAATTTACAAGTAATCCTAATTTTAACTGGGTATACTGAAGATAGTTTTGGATTTGACGATAATGTGCCCTTGTAAGAATTTTAACCGCTTTTAACTCAAGCACGATCTTTTCTTCAATTAAAAAATCTAAAATATTTCCGGTAGTAGATATAGATAATTCTCGTTTATAAAAAATATTTGCTTCTTTTAAAAGGCTTTCAACATAATCTGCATACTGTTTTTCACGCGCAAATCTTCCTAATTCATTATGAACAACAAATAAAATTCCTACAATTTTATAAGATAAATCTGGATAAAAAATATCGGCATTTGTAGTTATTCGTTGTATTCGCATAATTTGTATATTGGTATTTAATTACAGACATTTTCCCCACAACCCAATCTTTTCCTTTTGCGCCTCTGATTGGTCTGACAAAAATTGTTTTTGGTATCGATATGGTTTCTTTTGATTAAAGGTATATTCGCGTGCAAAACCGTTCTGAATCATATATTCCTCCAGAAAAAGTCCGTCATCAATATGAACATACGCCAATAGCCGGCCGTAATAATCAACCTTATCCTGTGTGGGATCTATTTCTAGACGAACAGAATGGCCAATTAAAAGTTTTTTATCTTCCTCGGAAGCCTCGGGACCGTAACATTCGATTGGCCATTTCGGTTTGACGGTTTCCGGCGCATTTTCACCGAGAACACGGACAGTGATATCCTGGTTAGCGATTTTGGCCACAAAAGTATCACCGTCAATAACACGTACAACGGGATAGAGAACTGACGGATCAACAACTAGCTTTTGAATGAGAGATTTTCTTGCGGCGTAATATCCATTGCTAGATTGCTTTTTTGACGGGTGAATAACATCCCAAAAACCATATAGATACCACATAGTAAAACCGCAGACGATTGCAATACCAATTGCAATTTTCTGCCACTTTGAAAAGCCGTCGGGTTTGTCTACCCTTTCATCTTTTTTCATACACACAGCATAACAGAGGGAGTTAAAATCCGTATAAAAAAATATTAAAAAATTCTTAAAACGAGGTCTGGCCTTGTAAAAAATCACCGCGCTTCAATTTGTGACACATCAGCATTACTTTCAGAATTTTTGAGCAAAGGAGTTATATAAACAATTAAAGAACTGACGCAGTTGCTGTAATTATCTCTTTCGCGGCTTTAATAATTTCACCGGGGTCTTTGGCGGAAGACGTACACGAAAACATCATTCCATCGTTTCCATCTAATATGATGTTTGTCACATCCAATATGTCTCCTCTAGAAGGAATATGATTTGAAAGGAGGCTATCAAGCACCTGTGTAGCGACTATTACATTTTTCCCTCTAGCCTTTGCTTTTTTTGTGATTATTTTCTGGTAAATACCTAATCTTGAAAAAGGAGTATTCAGAGCCAGATCTCCTCGAGCGACCATAATCCAATCGCACTCATCAGCAATCTCTTCAATATTTTTTACACCAAGTTCGCTCTCAATCTTTCCCACTATTATTGGTTTGTATCCCTTATCAATATTCTTGAATAAGGCTTCCTTGTTTGCGGTCATAGAATTTTTGCTATTTACAAAGGAAAAAGCGACAAAATCAGGCTTGGTCTCGTTTATAACCTTAAATTGCTCAATTGTTTTTGGTGTCAGGTGTTTCAATGTATCAATGGCTCTCTGAAAATTTATCCCTTTATTAGAAGTAATTTCATAAGTATTCAATGCGATAGCCATAAATCCATTTTTTAACAATTCAATGACAGAAAAAGCAAGTTCCCCATCTTTATAGGTGATAATGTCTCCGATATTTACATATTTTTCTATGTTACTTAAAAGAATAGGAACGTCACAAACAAGACTGTCATTGCCAGAAAAGAATAACCTGTCGCCTTTTGTAACAACCAGCGGATCAACAGTTAATCTACCTATCCTGATTTTATTTCCAGGCAGGTCCGCCATAATCTTTACCTCTTTTTTACTATCTTTAATCACTTTCCTTGCGATGCTGATTTTTTCAATATTCTCTTCTTTCGTTCCATAAGAGAGATTGAATCGCAACACATCAACCCCTGAATTTATCAAGTTTTTTACGACTGAAGTATCTTTATAGTCCTTGTGGGTGTTCGCAATTAGGAGCACATTCAAAGTATACCAGATTATAATCAAAAAATCATTAAACTAAAATTCGGAACTTCCAGTAGTGTAAAATTAAGAACCGTTGAAAAATATAGCAGAAACTGACGCCATGACCCTACCGGGACTCGAACCCGGATTACAGCCTTGAGAAGGCCGTGTCCTAACCATTAGACGATAGGGCCGAATAAAGTCAAAACTAAACTACTAAAATGTAACACATTTTTTATAAATTGCAAAAAACCGAATTTAGTATTCTTATTTTTTGTCCAACCATTCTTTCTCTTGACGCACCAAAAGCTCTCCGGAACGTGAAGGTTCGTCCATGAGTGCCTTGGTCACCCTCTCGAGGCGGGGACTCTGGGAACCCTTGATCAAGACTACGTCATTTTGCTGAATGAACGACTGTAATTTTTCTGCCGCTTCAGTCGAATCATTAAATGACATTATATTTGACTCTGCCATGCCAATAGATTTTGCACTCTCTGCTATTCTACGAGCACGTTGACCGACAGTGATTAGTATTGCAGCGGATGTGGCAACCTGTTCACCAATTTTGCGGTGTTCTTCGGCAGAATATTTGCCCAATTCCATCATATCGCCCAACACTGCAATTTTTCTACCAGCTGTTTCGACCAATGCCAGAGCTCTAATTGCCTCTGACACTGCTACCGGCGATGAATTATAGGTATCGTCAATCAAGGTCGAATCATTTATTCCACTGATAATATTCATTCGACCGCGAGGAGGATTATATTTAGAAAAAATACCTGAAACGGCTGATATGTTCTGGCCATTTGCGACCGCTACCGCCGCCGCCGCCAGGATCGGATAGACATGGCTGGTACCGATGACGCCGTCAAGCTTGACTACAACCTTCTCTTCTTTATATAAAATTGAAAAAGAAATACCGGTTGGCTTGCCCTCTGTGTAAACAATCGAATAATCGGCGCCACGAACTGTCGCTGACTCGACAAAACCAAAAGTTATAATCTTTCGACCTTCAAATGTGAGATTAGCGGTCTTTGCGTCATCGGCAAATAAAATTACAGTCCCATTAGCTTTGACTGCTTTGGGCAAAAACAGCTTTTCTTTCAAAACTTCTTCGGGTGATTTAAAAAATTCTACATGCACTGGCATATCACCAACTTTGGATAAAACAGCAATATCCGGTTTTAACCATTTGGTCACACGTTCGATGTCACCAGGATGATCTGCACCAATTTCAAGGACCAAAATCGATGGATAATCATTTTTGAATAAAATTAGTTCCATTCCGGCTGAAATATTGGCATACCAGCCGAATGGATTTTTCCAGGCATTGCGCACGCCCAATATAGTCAATGGCACGCCGATTTCGCTATTGAAACTTTTATCACTCTTTCGTATTGATGGAACGGCATTCGGATTAGAATCGAGACATTCGACTGGATATTTTAACATTTCAAAAATCGCATCTTTGGTTGAGGTTTTACCAACCGAACCAGTTACGGCTACAATTTTGGGTTTGTATTTTTTTATTACCAAACGCG
>JAGWNR010000021.1 GCA_028871265.1 Patescibacteria group bacterium | reverse complement strand
AATAAAAAAGCGCCGACATGGTCAATAATCATGCAAACCATAGCGACGCTTTTTATGGTAAAGGTGTTCATGGGGTTAATGATAACAAATCCAAATTTCAAAATCCAAATGTCAAATATGTTTGCAAATCTAACCAGATCCACGCTTTTGCGGGGATGACAGAAAATTATCAAAAATCTATAAATATCATTTTGGCCCGATTGTTGGGTCTGGGCTCCTCGGCTTTTTCTTCGATCAGTGCATCGCCAATATCCGAAATAAATTCCGACGGTGAATTTATTCTCTGTGAACCATAAACCGTGCGGATTTGGGACCAGCTCAGATATATTTTTTTGCGTGCGCGGGTCAGGGCGACGTAAAAAAGTCGTCGCTCTTCCTCTTCCTGACCCTCGGTCAATTCCTCCTCGCCCATACGTTCATGCGGAAATAAATTTTGTTCCAATCCGGCGATAAATATGTAATCAAACTCTAGACCTTTTGAGGCGTGTACTGTCATGAGCTTTACACCCTCTTTTTCCTCGCTCAGTTCGTCCTGATCGGTGGCCAGCGCGGCGTTTTGGAGTAGTGCCTCGACACCTTCACCTAGCGGTAAATTGTCATATGTTTTTGCTACGCTGGCTAGTTCGCGCATGTTTTCCAACCTCTCTTCGTCTTCGGTGGTCTTTTTTAAGTGAGACTCCATGCCGGTTCTCATCAGGATAAATTTGATCAAATCAGAAGGCTTTTTCTCATTTGTGGCAGCACATATTTCATCTAGTATTTGGCTGAATTCCGCAATTTTACGCTTCATGCCATCATTTAATTCTGCCGTATCATGAGCGATGATTTTTAGCATGGTCACTTTGCCGATACCACGCGGCGGTACATTGACAATGCGAACCAAATCACCGGTTGAATCACGATTTAGAGCGGCACGGATGAACGACAGCACGTCTTTGACCTCTTTACGCTCAAAGAATTTTGTACCCAAAACTTGGTATGGTACCTCTTTTTTCAAAAAGGCTTCCTCTAAAACGCGCGATTGAAAGTTTGCTCGATACAGTACGGCAATATTATTAGGCTTGATTCCATCCTGAATGATTTTACGACAGCTATCGGCGATGTTTCTAGCCTCGTCAGTTTCAGTGTATTCGGCAGTCAAGGTTATTTTTTCACCAATGTCGTTATGGGTGTACAGGTTTTTTTCCCGTCGCATAGAATTTTTCTTGATCACATTGTTGGCGGCGGCCAGAATGGTTTTTGTCGAGCGATAGTTTTCTTCTAGAATGACCACTTTTGCCTCGGGATAATCTTTTTCAAAGCGCATAATATTTTCGATCGTGGCACCGCGCCAGCTGTAAATATTTTGATCAATGTCTCCAACGACACAGATATTACGCCGCGCCATCGCCAGAGCTCGCACAATTTCATATTGCACGCCGTTGGTATCCTGATATTCATCTATATGAATATGTGTCCAGATGTTTGCGTATCGTTCGCGTATTTCCCGGTGATCGCGCAGGAGAATCATGGTTTTCAGTAGTAAATCATCAAAATCTAGTGCCTTTTCGCGGGATAGAGCGGCTTCGTATTTTTCCCAGACGCTCGCGACTAGACGATGGCGAAAATCATTCGAATGACCTTCTGTGCGGTATGCAGATAATGTCAATCCATCTCCTTTGGCACGTGAAATTGAGCCCAATATGCTAGTCGGGTCGTTTCGGTCGTCCTTTAGACCCAATTCTTCCAGAGCGTCTTTTACCGCTTTTCGCGAATCAGCGCGGTCATATATGACAAAATGCCGGTTGAGTCCTATGAGAGCGGCGTTTTCACGAATAATATGTGCGCCCAGGGCATGGAAAGTACTGGCGAACGGCCGTTCATTTATTGAAATTGGTCGATTGATTGCATGATCGCTGGTAATCATGGCGCCAATACGATCACGCATCTCTTTTGCGGATTTATTGGTAAAGGTGATGGCCAATATATTGTGCGGCGCTACGCCGCTTTTGATCAGATTTAAAATGCGATGAACAATAGTTTTGGTTTTACCGGCTCCGGCTCCGGCCAATATGAGCAATGGGCCGCCAAGCGTCTCTGCTGCCTCCTTTTGACGAGAATTTAGATTATTTGTCGCTGTATCCATATATTGAATAATAACAGACAAAGACTGATTATGATATCTACGGCTCAATACGGCCGTATTTAAAGCGAAAAGGTGTTCATGTCTAATAACCTGTGCATAGTCAGTTTGACCACATGTATCACTTGGGCTATACTGGCCCAAGTACCCGATTCGGGTATTCTTCTTTACCGAAGCTTCCCGCCGATCCGCTTGACCATCATCGATTGTACGCCTGCCCGACCCATCTCTTATGAAATTTGTTTTCTCCAATACTATAAAGGCTCTATATAGGCATGTTTCTCAATTCTGTAGGGAAATGCCACTGGTCGCGATTGTTATCGTGGTTTTTGTGCTGTCTGTTTTGGTTTCCAAGGTGAGTTACTTTTCTTTTATAAAATCATTTGCCACCGCTACCGTGTCAGCCGAAGAAACAGTAATTAGTAATTCAGTATATAACGCCCAGACCGAACCTCTTTTAGGCACGGATACCAACGGCTGCTCTTCAAATATAAATAATGTTATTTCTATAGATAATGATTCAATTCAATCTTCGGTCGGTCTGTCCGGCAGTTTGGCAGATGTTGACGCTTGTCCATCGGCGACAGCTATCAGTACTTATGTTGTGCAGAACGGAGACACGTTGTCGCAAATTGCAAAGATGTTTGATGTCTCGATAAATACTATAGTGTGGGCGAACGATTTAGGCACCAAGCCCACAATCAAACCAGGTCAAATTTTGGCTATTTTGCCGATTTCCGGCATAAATTATACGGTGAAAAAAGGTGACACGTTGGCTTCAATTGTAAAGAAATATGGCGGTGATCAGACAGAGGTTTTGGAATTTAACGGACTTTCTTCTGCTTCTGAACTGGCAGTAGGTACTGCTATTATAATTCCGGACGGCGAAATAGGAGTGACCCAATCGGTCAGTACGCCAATTAGAACATCTCACGGCATTATATATGAGCCCTATTTGGGCGGCGGCGGTCCGGTCGCTCCTGGACCATACGCAGGCGGTTATTATGAATGTCCGGTTCATGGCGCACGACTCTCTCAGGGTCTACATGGACACAATGCGGTTGATCTGGCGATTGGCATTGGCAATCCTATATATGCTGCTGCCGACGGTACAGTTATTATTGCTAAAAATAATGGTGGTTGGAATGGTGGTTATGGTAATTACGTCGTTATTGCTCATCCGAATGGTACGGAAACATTATATGCTCATGCCGAAAAAGTATTGGTTTCGATCGGTCAACAAGTCAGTGCCGGAGATATAATTGGAAAAATTGGTATAACCGGTGAAACTACCGGTCCTCATATTCATTTTGAAATCCGCGGCGCCAAAAACCCATTCGTGAATGTAAAATGCTAGTGGCCGGATTCACAGAATATTTTTTGACATTCTCAAACTAACCTTTGCCTTGAGACGGGTTCCGCGGGATTCGTCTTTTAATAATTCGATGGTTTTGTTCAATTCTTCGAATTTTTCTGTGGAATCAATCAGATCGGTTGCATTTATTTTAAAGCCTCTAAGTAAATACTCTTTTAGGATATTTGTAGCCCAGATGCGAAATTGTGTGGCTTTCTTGGAATTGACTCGGTAACCAACTGACAGAATGGCGTCTAAATTATAGTAATCAACAGTATAGGTCTTGCCATCAGCGGCAGTTGTTGCGTTTTTTGCAACAACTGAGCTTTTGAGTAGTTCGTGCGTTGAAAAGATGTTCTTTAAATGTCTAGAAATGACAGATTTATCTCGCCCAAAAACTTTGGCGATTTGATCCAAGGTTGCCCACAAGGTGTCTTTTTTAGCATCCGCATGGAGTTCAATATCGCCAGCTTTTCCTTTGTAGAAAACCAACATATCTTTGGTGTTACTATAGTATGATTTTTTTGCTTTTATGCTCATTTGGTTATTTTTTTAAATTACTCTTGTCAAAACGGTTTCTGACGATATTGTAGGGCCTCGAGCAGATGTTTTTTTTCGATGATTTCTTTTTCTTCTAAATCGGCGATAGTGCGTGATATTTTCAATATTCGATGATAGCCGCGACCGGATAATCCTAGACGTTCTGCGGTTACCGACAAAAATTTTGAAAGTTCAGGAATTAGAGTTATTGCTTTGTCGATGTCTCTGATACCAATCTCACTGTTACAGCACCTGGCTATGCCCAGTCTCCGACAGCGATCGTATTGGATATTTCGTGTTTTATTGATTCGCTCTTGAATTTTTTGTGAAGAATTACTATCGATTTTGCTGCCCAGTTTGTCATATTCAATTTTTGATACCGCAATCCACATATCGATTCGATCGGATAGCGGTCCGGATATTTTCCGAACATACTGAGCACGTAAACCCGATCCGCAAGTGCATCGATCATCACCATAACCGCAAGGACAAGGATTCATGGCGGCAACCAGAATACAATCGGCTGGAAAAGTTACTGATCCACGCGCGCGAGCGACTGTTATTTTCTTTTCTTCAAGCGGTTCACGCAGGGATTCTATGACGCTGGTACTGAATTCCGGCAGCTCATCTAAAAATAATATGCCTTTGTGTGCCAAGGTTATTTCTCCCGGTCTAGGAAAAGCGCCTCCACCGATGATCGAAGCATAAGAAGCGGTATGATGCGGCGCTCTAAATGGCGGTTCGGTTATGACCTGCAAACCCAACGTTCCGGCAATGGAATGGATTGCGGTCACTTCTATTATTTCTTCTTCTGAAAGTGGGGGTAATATACCTCTAAAAGCTTTGGCTAGCATTGTTTTACCTGTTCCGGGTGGGCCATAGAGGGCAACGTTGTGTCTACCGGCAGCGGCGATTTCCAATCCGCGCTTTGCCGATTCCTGACCGTGAATATATGACATGTCCATGTCTGTTAGCGGCTGGTTTATTTGTGGTTTTGCTTGAATAATTGGTTTTAAAACGAAACCCTTTCTTTCTTCTAAATGGCCTATTGTATTTTCTAGTTTTGATATTGGGTATATTTGTGCACCGCCGACCAAACCGGCCTCGTGGCTGTTTTCCGTGGGGATGTAAATATCGGTAAATCCTTGGGATATTGCAGAGCGTATGATGGGTAAAACGCCATGTACTCGCCGAATTGATCCGTCCAGAGCCAGTTCGCCCAAAAAAAGTTTTTTATCCGGGTCGAAATCAATATCTCCGGATGCCAGCAAATATGCTAGAGCCATTCCCAAATCGAAAGAAGGACCTTCTTTGCGAATATCGGCCGGCGCCAAAGATATAACAACTTTTTGATTTTTATTTTTCGGCGAAGTATAACCGCTATTTTTTATAGCTGATGATATACGATCTTTGGACTCTTCTACTGCTTTGTCACCCAGTCCAACGACAGAAAATGAATGTAAACCATTAGAAGTGTCGACCTCAATGGTGACAATATGGCTTTCCATGCCGTGTATTTGGGCGCTATAGGTTTTTGCATGAGGCATGCGCACAGTATACGCCTATGGTTATTAAGAAATCATAAAAAAATATTAAAAAATTCATAAAACGAGGCCAGACCTTGACAGTACGAAGTCGGACTTAGCACCCTATGTCGGACCTAGCCCATGGCAATCAGCGGCTTTCCGTCTGCGAAATTAGTAGCAATTTGATCTGCGCGCTCGTTGTGTTCGATACCGCTATGACCAAGGACAGTTTTCCATTCGATATTTTTCCCTTCAGCCGCCTTCAATAATTCCTGCCAGAGGTCCTGATTCAAGACAGGTTTTTTCGCCGCCGTGCGCCAATTTTTCGCTTGCCACCCCTTTATCCAAAGCGTCATGCCTTTGACGACGTATTCCGAATCAGCAATCAATGTGACGTTTGAGCCTTCCGGTACAGCCTTTAACCCTTCAATCGCCGCACGAAGTTCCATCCTATTGTTCGTGGTCTGATCTTCCCTGCCTCCGATTTCTCGTACCCCTCTTTCTTCATTTTCCGTTTTGCTTTTTACTTTTTCAATTATTATAGCCGCCCAGCCTCCCGGCCCTGGATTGCCACGTGATGAACCGTCGGTGTAGATTGTGTATTCGTTATTCATAGATGTCGTGATTACCTATGTTAATTCTCTGATCATATTTGATATTTTTCTATATTTTTTAAGAAATTTTGGAGAATACGATATTTGCACCACATAATTATCTCAAATCTTTCAAAGATCTCAAAATTTTTCCTTTACCTTGCGCAAATTCTTTTTGTGATTGTCTGATCTCTCTCAAAAGTTTTTCTTCATTCCATAGTCGCCACATATGTCTAAAAAACTCACTAGTAGAAGCGAACTTACCGGTTTTTACTTCTTTTTTAATATCTCTAGCGACAGATTGTGGGACTGATATGTTGATGATGGTGCGCATGGTCATGTATGTAACGATTTGTAATACTTTGTATTACAATGATAGCAGAGACTTTTCTAAAAGGCAAGTAAACAAAACCCCGCATTTCAACAGGGTTTTGGTGAATCTTATAGTCGGCCAAGAATTTATAGATTTTCATGACCAACAACTTGGTTGGCGAGCAGGCTCCACGTGCGATCTTGCTCTGCTTGAAATGGATCAATGGGATTTTTTGTGTATTCATCCTCCATTTCTTTTTGAACTTCTGCAAAGAAGTTTGTCTCACTCACTTCAAACAGGAACTTTTGGTCGCCAAACACTATTTCTTCATACGTTTTGCTCATAAAAAGAACCTTTCTTGACTTTTATAATACATCCAAAATCCTTATGCGCAACTCGGGCTTCCATTTGAAGGTTGATTTTTCCAGAGTGCCAATAATTGAGACGGTTTTGCCGATTTCAAGCGGTGTTGAAAAATCTTCGGCCTTTTTAAAGAAAGCAATGGCCGGCACGGTTTGGCCACTCTCCTTTTGCAAGAGGATCTCTAGGTGATTTTTTTCCTTGCCAAAATGTTTTACTCCGGCGATGATCGCATCCTTGACCATAAAAATCGGTTTTGGATTGTCGGTGCCAAACGGCGCAAAACGATTTATCTCATCAAACAAATCCCAATTTATTGAATCGGCGGAAATAATCGAGTCGACAAGTTTTTTGTCATTTGACATTAATTTGTCATTTGGATTTTGAAGTTTGTTATTTTTTAACATCACATACGTTTTATTCAGAATTTCCTCCAAATTATAAACCGCCTCCTTTTGCACAGTGAATCCGCCGGCACCGACATGGCCGCCAAATTGGGTAAACGTTCCCGCTGGTGTGGCTGTCATAAGCTCAACCAAATGAACAGAATCGCCGTCTGTGGTGCGACAAGAACCCTTGATCAAACCATCCCCATCGCGACCCCAGACAAAGAATGAACAGCCGTATTCTTCGGCGCAGGTGTTGGCCACAAGCCCCAGAAGTGATGGTCGCCAATTTGGATTACCAATTACAATAATTTTCCTATTTTCCATTTTCCTATTTTCCATTTTCCTTTTCACTTCTTTCACTAGTCCTGCGACGATACCCTTGCGCTCGTTGTTGATATGATCCAAATTTTCGGCCAGGTGCTCCGCTTCATTTTCATCGTCAGTTGAGAGTAGTCGAAATGCGTCCATGGCTTCGCCCATGCGCGAGGCGGCATTTATACGCGGCCCTATTGAAAAGCCGATATCATCTTCGACAATATCCTTTTGCTTGACTCCAATTTTTTGCAATAATCGAACCAGTCCTTTGCGCGGTGATTTACGCAAAACCGCCAAACCATAATGTGCCAGCATACGATTTTCACCCTGTAACGGCACCATGTCGGAAAGTGTGGCAATGCCGACCAGATCCAGTAGCCACTTTTCCTGACCATCTTTTAGACCGAAACGTTCTTTCTTCAAAATTGACTGGATCAATTTCCAGCCGACACCGGCACCGCAAAGTTCTTTGAACGGATAATTGCAGTCGGCTTGTTTTGGATTGACAATGGCAAATGCCGGCGGCAATTCTAATGGCGGTGTGTGATGATCGGTGATGATGACATCAATGTTTTTCTCTCTGGCCAGTTTGGTTGGTTCGACATCGGTGATGCCGCAATCGAGAGTGATGAGGAGCCGTGCGCCATTGTCAGCAATATCGATGATTGCTTCATTATTTAGGCCGAATCCTTCGTCATGTCGGTGAGGAATGTAATTGGAAAAATTGGTAAAGCCGATACGTCGAAAAAAATCGGCAAACATCGCGCCGGCGGGAATGCCATCGGTGTCGTAGTCGCTGTAGATAACAATTTTCTCATTATTTTTAATGGCATAAATAATTCTATCGGCGGACTTCTCGGCGTCTTTCAATAAAAACGGGTCATGTGAATGAGTTTCATAATTTGGATTAAAGAAAATCACCGCGCTTTCTCGGTCGGTAATGCCGCGATTGTGCAAAAGTCGCGCCGATAAATCAGAATATTCGATCAATTTTTGGCGTACATCGGCCGGTGTTTCTGTGCGGATGGAGTAGGTCATGAGGTGAAGTATATCACGCGAACGAATCTTTTTATAAAAATACCGCAATTTGCTTGACTTTTTATAAAAGAATGATAGATTCTTTTTAGAAATAACCGAAATAAGCCGTTTATAATCGCCAAACATTGAAAGGAGGCTATCTTGAAAAAAGAAA
>JAGWNR010000020.1 GCA_028871265.1 Patescibacteria group bacterium | reverse complement strand
ACTAAAACTAATTTTAGTATTAAATCAACATTATTATGAATTTTAAAAAATTTATTTCATCGGTCGGCATTGGTGCTGGCGCAATCGCCATAGGTTTCGGTCTGCAATTCGTTCTGGCTGATTGGTCACCAGCTCCTGGAACGCCACCGAATTGTACCGACACAACCATTCCTGGCTGTAATGCGCCGATTAATGTGAGTTCTAGTTATCAAACCAAATCTGGCGGGATGGCTTTTGGCGGTAATGGGTTAGCTAATGGTAGTTCTACGGTTGATGTTGCCGGTATTTTATCTGCTGACAAGATAATTGCATACTATGCCTTTATGCTTAATGACACAAATAGCACTCCTTCAAATAGAAATTGCACCATTGGAAGCTCCGGTTGTGAAAATGGATATGTTTTGATGAATGATGGATCTGGTAATGCTAAATGGGTTTCTCTCAGTAGTTTGGGTATAGTGGATAACAGACAACAGGTGAGCGGAACATTTACTAATTTGCAACAAGGAACTTCATTATCGATAAACATACCATATACCGGAGCTTACAGTCTCGCGGTAAGTGCTTTTAGAGATAATATTTGCAATAGTAATATGAGCTTTAGCTGGTCAATTGATGGCATTGTTATGGGTTCCAGTTCTTGCACACCAGGAGCCAATATAAGAACAAACATAACAATGAACACAACTGGTGGAACGCATTCACTTAGCTTCACAGCTACATACCATTCTGGCGCGTTCAAGAGCGGTACGTGGACAGCTACACCGCAGTAATTAAAGTATGTAATGAGATAATTTTAGTAAAATCGACTCCAAGGTCGATTTTTGGTATAGTTGTAGTATGAATAAAAAAGTTGTCACCAGATTCGCTCCGTCGCCGACCGGTTTTATGCATATCGGCGGTGTGCGTACGGCAATTTTTGCCTGGCTTTTAGCGCGTAAAAACAAAGGCACTTTTATCCTGCGCATCGAAGACACCGACAAAGATCGTGAGGTCGCTGGTTCAATAGAACATATCCAGGAATCACTGCGGTGGCTTGGAATCGACTGGGATTACGGGCCTGACAAGCCGGGTGATTTTGGTTCTTGCATTCAATCCAAACGGCTAGAAACATATAAAAAGGCCGCGCAGATTTTGATCGATAAAGGACTTGCATATCCTGATCCATACTCGGCGGAAGAGCTTGAAAATTTTCATAAAAAGGCCGAGGCTGAAAAGCGGCCGTTTTTGTACAGAGATCATCGACCAAATAAATTTGAAGTCTGGGATGGTACCAAACCACTACGCCTGAAAACACCGGAGATCAAGCGATACAAATGGCATGATTTGGTTCGTGGTGATCTGGAGGCCGGTCCGGAAGCACTGGACGACTTTATCTTGATCAAAAGCGACGGTTATCCGACATATAATTTTGCCCACATCGTTGACGACGAGGCCATGGGTGTGACGCACGTTTTGCGAGGCGAAGAATTTATTTCCAGTACACCGAAATTTTTGAGTCTGTACGATGCTTTGGGCTGGAGAGTACCTGCATTTGCCACCTTGCCATCAATCTTGCGCGACGACCGAACCAAAAAGCTCGGCAAACGCGACGGCGCCAAGGATGTTCTGGAATACCAGCGCGAAGGATATTTAGCGGAAGCTTTCTTCAACTATCTGGTTCTCATTGGTTGGAATCCCGGCGATGATAGGGAAGTCATGAGCCGCGAAGAGATCATTCAGGCTTTTGATATTGGCAAAGTGCAAAAAGCCGGCGGTGCATTCGATGAGGAAAAATTACGCTGGATGAACAAACAGCACATGAATCGGCTTTCTAATGAGGATTTTCTGGCCGGCTGTAAAAAGTTTGTGCCGAATATTTCAGAAAATATTTTTGATCGCGCCTTGCCCGTTATTCGTGATCGCATTCACGTCTTTGGCGAAGTCAGATACATGTTTGGCAGGGAAGGCGAGCTTGGTTTTGTAACAGAAATGCCTTCTTTTGATCCGGCAAAGCTTTCATGGAAAGGGGAATCGTTGGCCGATACTTCCCTACATATAAAGAAAATTTTAGAGCTACTTGAACCTATTGCACCAGCTGATTTTTCCGCTGACCAAATAAAGGCTGCCATCTGGCCTTATGCTGAAGTGACCGGCAAAGGCAATGTCCTGTGGCCAATGCGTTTTGCCTTGACTGGTCGTGATAAATCACCGGATCCATTTATTTGCGCTAATATTCTGGGCAAAGAAGAAACATTAAAGCGTCTCCGTGACGCCGTAGCCCTACTGTGAATAACCTCATCTCCCATAAAAGCCTTTAAAACGCTATAATTAGGGCATGAAAAAGAACCAAGGTCTCATCCGACTAATTATCCTCATTTTGATCGCTTTGGTCATTCTGGGCTATTATGGCATCAGTGTCCGACAAGCTATTCAAAACCCGACCAGCCAAGACAACATATCGTACATTTGGAATGGTGCGGTTTATATTTGGGCTACTTATTTAAAGGCACCGGCGACATTTCTATGGAATATTTTTGTCAACGATATTTGGAATCCAGCGATTTATAATCTTGAGCATATAAAGAACGGTCAAATGCCGCCGCTAGACTCTAGCACCAGTCCTGATATTCCAAGTCCTCAATATTAATCACATCATTACAGAGGTCGGACCTATGTAAGTGTGTACAAGGTCTGACCTTGTACTATATGTGCACAAACATATATTGTGCGACACAGGGTGTTTCAATAGGCGCTCATTACAAGACACTAAAAAGTCATCCCTGCCCTGCAATATTTATCATATAAACGGAAAAGGCCACACAGGCCTTTTCGTATGTATATGTGAGTCAGCCGTTGGCCGCTCATGATTGCGGCATAGAATCTATGCTCGCAAGTATTGTGACGTATGTAGTTTAGTTTTATTACACAATCGAGCTCGTTATGCGCTATTTTGCTGCTTTGAGTGCCAATGGTTCGCTGTCACCCCAACACTTTTCGGATGATTTCCATGGATCTGTACCAGATTTGGCGTAAAGGTATTTTGCATAAGCCGTATTGCCTTCTATGGTATAGATGTCCAAACCAAGGCTTTTGGAAGTCGGCAGCCAATAGGTTTCATTGATTTGCATAACGCCGATGTCGTGACTGTCAATTTTGCCACGCACAACAGTGCCGTCCGGATTGAATTGACGAAAATTTGATTCACATTGTGCAATAGCGACCAGAATGGGTGTATCAGCATACTGTTGTTCCAGGTAAGCTTTTACAGCATCGCGATCTGTGGTACTGGCCGCAGCAATCGACGCAGAATTGTCTTTTGTTGTGGTTGCGGTTGTCGTAGAAACGCCGGCCATGGCTGGAGTTGTTGATCCTATGCCATAGATAGACGTGACGAGAAATGCAATACTGGTAGTAAGTTCGATCATAAAATTAAAACGGGGCTTTATAAGCATGGTGCTTATTCAGCCTCGTATTATCCTAATCATAGCACCTTTCAAAAGCGATGTCAAGGATTTTAAGGGTTAAAATGCCGAAATATGGCTATAAATAAGGCTTTCTTGACAATGATTATTATGAAAAGTAAAGGATGTAAATTATGAATTTCAAATTTCAAAGCCTAAATTTCAAATCACTTGAATTTTGACATTTATTTTGTCATTTGGATTTTGAATTTTGAAATTTACAGAGTTCCCTTGCATTTTTCCAGCCTTTTTGATAGACTTTCCTCACTATGGCACACAAGAAATCAGCCGGTGTAACAAAAAACGGTCGCGATTCCGGACCGCAGTATTTGGGCATCAAAATTAACCACGGCCAAAAGGCCTCAGTTGGTCAAATAATCGTCCGCCAGCGCGGCTCGGCTATTATGCCTGGACGCAATATTGGCGTCGGCAAGGACTATACCCTGTTCGCTCTCAAGGCTGGCACCATTCAATTTGGTACCAAACGCAAAACCAGTTTTAATAACGACATTGTCCGCAAGAAAATCGTGCACGTAATGTAAAAGAAAAAGCTCCGGATTTCCGGGGTTTTTTTGTATAAGATTTTAAAACCCCGACGAATCGGGGTTTAATGGTTTCGTAACTAAGTCACACAGGCTTAGTCAATCGGTGGATGGTCGAAAACGATTTTGCGAAAAGGTTCGACTGGCAAGTCGTCCTCAGCATCCCTTAGCCAATCCATTGTTTTTGTTCTTAAACCAGATTCATCCACCACAATTGTTCTCACAACAGGTTCGATCTTGTCTGTGTTTACCGGCATGTTTGTGTCTTTCATAACTTTTCCTTTCATTTCAGGTTCTAGTTGCCTAATATTAGATTATCACCATTACGCCGCCGTAACAACCACCTTGAATTTCGTCGACTTCCCTTCCCCTTTAACTTCAATCATGTGTTCACCGACTTCTTTCAATGGATGATCGAGGACTAGCATCTCAGGATCCAGCTGAATGCGCGACTGTTTGGCAAGCTCATTTACAATCGTCTCTTTGTGCAGGGCGGCAAATAGATGGCCTTTTTCATTGGCTTTGCCGGAAATAGTCACAACCGTGCTTTCCAAGGCTTTTATGTTTTCAGCTAATAGTGCCGCGTGAATTTTGCGTTCGCCTTCAATTTTGGCTTTTTCATTTTCTGTCCGTTTCAAATTTTCCGGTGTGGCCGGAATAGCCAAGCCGCGCGGGATGAGCATGTTTGCCGCATAGCCGTCAGCGGCGTTTTTTACTTCAAATTTTTTACCGACTTTTGGAATGTCTTTGAGAAGAATGATTTTCATATGTTTAATATTTGATTAGGGTTCTGCTTGGAGCAGTTGTGTTGCCTTTTGCATTTGTGGATCATTAGCCGGTGAACTGGAGGCGGTGAGCGGTACTACATAATCCGGAACCAAGCCATTTTCAGATAAATTCGTGCCATTTGGGGTGAGCCATCTGGCCACTGTTACCTTGAGCGACGTATCCGGTGTCAAACTGATCAGCTCCTGCACTGAACCTTTGCCAAAAGTTTTGGTACCGACCAGTTTGGCTACACCATGTTGTTCCAGTGCACCAGATAGAATTTCAGCCGCAGAAGCCGTGCCGCCGTCGACCAGAATCATCATGTCTAGATTTTTGTTGAATACATTATATCCTTTGCTGTAATATATTTGCGGTTTGCCGTTTTTGCCAAAATCCTCGGTGACGACGATTTGACCGGATGGCAGGAAATATGAGGCCATATCCCAGGCTGCTTCTAGATAACCGCCAGGATTACCACGTAGATCAAGTATAAGTTTGTGCGAGCCTGATTGAACAAACTGTCGCAAGGCGTTTTGGAAGAGTGCTGGAGAATCTGCAGTAAATTCATATAATTTTATAATAAATATACCGTTGGGCTGTAAACCGGCGGCAGAAGCTGTTGTTGTAGCGGTCGATGAACCTGAACCTGTTTCAACTTGTGTATCAATAGTAGGAATAGCTATCGTGTCGCGGACGATGTCGATTTCAGTCGGTGATTTTGCGCCACTATGAAGTACCATCAAATGAACCGTTGATCCTTTTGGTCCACGGATTGAATTTACCGCCGTGTCCACATCCATATTAGCCGTTGACTTGCCTTCAATTGAAGCAATAATGTCTCCAGATTTTATGCCTGCTTTTTCCGCGGGGCTATTTTTCAAAGGAGCTATAACCACGATATTGCCATCCTTTTGATCAATTTCCATGCCGACACCGCTAAAGCTACCGGCTATTGACGATTGGAATAATGAATTTGCCTGTGGTGGGAAGAAGACGGTGTATGGGTCGCCTTCGGAAGCAACCATGCCGGCTATGGCGCCATAAATTTTATTTTGCGTATCAGTAGCTGTGGTCGTGGCCAAAACGTATTTTTGTTGGACGATACTCCAAGCCTGCCAAAATTCTTTGAATTGATCATTAGTGACAATGCTAGAATCTGTCGGTGGAATCAGAGTGGCAAATTCCTCATCTACTCCTTGGTGTCGTCCATAAAAAAAAGCGGCTATTATCAAAACAATTCCCGCAATCGATATAATAGCCGTTTTGTTATTAACCGTATAATTTTTCATGTGTTGTAGTATGGCAGAAATCATGTGAATAAGCAACTCGACCAAGCCATTTTTTTTCGGTATACTGGTTTTTATGACAAAAACATATCATCTGAAACGGCTTACTTGGATTGATATAGAAAATCCAACGCCGCAGGATATCGCCCAGATTACCAGTGAATACAAGCTCCATCCGCTGGTCGCCCGCGAACTGGCTGGTCCATCAAAATTTTCCAGGGCAGTTTCTTATAAAAATCACCTATATTTAGTACTGCAATTCCCTGTTCGTATCAAACTGGATGATCACCATGTCATTGTGCCGCACGAAATTGATTTTCTGATCGGCAAAGATTTCGTTATCACCGTCCATTATCAACCGATCCAGCCTCTGTATCATTTGGGCAAGGCCATGGAAACAAACGCCATATTGGACAGAGAAAATTCAGATGAACATGCCGGACACCTCCTGTATATTATTGTTGAACATATTTATGATAGCATGCGTCAAGCTATCGGAGCCGTCAACAGTGAATTGACTGCTTCCGAAGATAGTATTTTTTCCGGCAACGAAAAAGAAATGGTTACCGTCATTTCTAATTTATCCAGAGAATTATTGGATTTTCGACAGATTTGCCGAGCCCATTTTGAAACGCTGGAGTCGTTGGAATCGGTCACCGAACAATTCTTGGATCAAACTTTTACACCTTTTATTATTGATATAAAGAAAAACTTTGCCGCTGTTCGTGACGCGGTGGTCAACGGTCATGAATTGGCCAAAGAGCTCCGCGAAACAAATGATTCCCTGCTCTCAACCAAGCAGAATGAGACTATAAAATTTATGACGGTTGTGACCTCGGTAACATTTCCATTATCGCTATTTGTTGAGCTGTTCTCTATGGATTCGCCGAATACGCCGATCGTGTCAGAGCCATACGGTTTTTTCGTTATTACCGGTATTGTGGTGGTGGTTGTAGGGCTTTCGTTTTGGTATTTTAGACGCAAAAAATGGCTATAAAGAAGTTTGTAAAGTCATAAAGTCCATAAAGTCCATAAAGTCAAATATGTCCCGACTTTATAGACTTTACGACTTTAAGGACTCTATGGCTAAAACAGAAATATACTTATATAACACTCTATCTGGCAAAAAAGAGCTTTTTAAGCCGCTAAAAGCCGGCGTGGTTGGCATTTATAATTGTGGACCGACTGTTTACGATACTGCACATATCGGTAATCTGCGTACTTTTGTCATGGACGACATAGTGCGCCGAGTTTTTGAGTACAATGAATATAAGGTAACCCAAGTGATGAACCTGACCGATGTGGATGATAAAACAATTCGTCGCGCGACAGATGAAGGAATACCGCTCGGCGATTTAACCCGCCGTTATGAAAAGGCATTTCTAGATGATATTCATGCGCTCAATATTCAAACGCCGCACAGCCTTTTGCGCGCCACCGAAAACATTGACAGCATGATTGTGCTTATTTCAACTCTGATCGAAAAAGGTTTTGCTTACAAAGCCAACGACGGGGTTTATATGAGCATTGAAAAGGTCAAGGAATACGGCGCACTTGCCCATTTGGCCAAAGCCAAAGAAACAAAATCGCGTGTCGCCAATGATGAATATGACAAGGAATCGCCGCAAGATTTCGCGTTATGGAAGTTTGAAGATGAAGGTGAAATCGCTTCGAACACAAGAACTTCCAAAGCGATTTCAAGTTCCATGTGGAATGCACCATTTGGGCGCGGTCGCCCGGGTTGGCACATAGAATGTTCTGCCATGTCTATGAAAGTTTTGGGCGAGACCATAGACATTCATACCGGAGCATCAGATTTAATTTTTCCTCATCACACCAATGAAATTGCCCAGAGCGAGTCTGCCACTGGCAAACCATTTGTCCACTATTGGATTCATGGTGGTTTTATGAATGTCCGCGATGAAAAAATGGCAAAATCCAAGGGCAATTTTTTAAAGCTAGCCGACCTTGAATCAGCCGGCGTGTCTCCCCTAGCCTTCCGATATTGGCTTTTAACGGCTCATTATCGCGCACCGGTGAACTTCACCGAGGATGCGGTGAAAGCGGCCCAAAACGCCTTTATACGCCTGGCAGAGGCCTTTATCAGCTGTAAATCAGATCAGCCGGGCACGATTGATGGCAAACACCAGGAGCAATTTTTAGCCGCTATTAACGACGATTTGAATATGCCGGAGGCTATTGCTGTTGTTTGGAGTTTGGTCAAAGATCATCATCTGTCCCCTGCCGATAAACGCGCCACTCTGCTGGATTTCGATCGTGTGCTAGGCCTGGGTTTATCAGCCGTGGATGAGCTGGATGATTCGCCGGTTTCAATCGAAAATTTGCCGCCGGAAATATTCGCTTTGTCCGAAGCGCGCGATGAAGCCCGAGCCGACAAAGATTGGCAAAAAGCCGACGCCTTGCGTCTAGAAATCGAATCGCGTGGTTATGATGTAAAGGACACCGGCGATGGATCAATTTTGAAGAAGAAAAAGTAGGTTAAATTCGATAATCTAATTTGTTTTTTGTTCCAAATTGCTTTCCTGTATACCAGTTTTAAATATTTCAATATCTTTACGCACTTGCTCATACTCCGGTAAATCATCAATTTTTGAAATACCCAAGTGTGCCAACAAATCCAGCGTAGTTTTGTACAGAAAACTACGCGCGTCAGCGGGATTCTCAACACGTTCAATTAGACCGCGAATTAGCAAATTACGTAAAATAAATTGTGAATTAACCCCGCGAAT
>JAGWNR010000019.1 GCA_028871265.1 Patescibacteria group bacterium | reverse complement strand
GCGGAAAGCGAAAAATAAAACTATGCCAAATGAAATCGCCTTCAGTGTAATTTAATTCCCGTAATATTGTTTGATTAGTGACACATGCTCGTCATAAGTTTTGGAACAATGGAAAACACCTTGTCGGTCGTTGAAATAATAGAGACACGGCGTGTTCAGTGGATTGAGAGCCGCCAATATTGCATCGACTGATGGATTTGAGATCGGCGTTGGTGGTAGACCGGTGTGCAAATATGTATTGTACGGAGAAGTGATAAATTTATCATTTGCCGTCACGGCCGGCCACCAATTATTTTCACTGGGCCGGTTTGCTTTTGAATATTGCAGAGTAGCATCAATTTGCAAGGGCATGCCCTTGAAAAGCCTGTTCCACATAATGCCCGATAACAGCCGCATGCCTTCATTGCCGATAGTCTCTCGCTGGATGAGTGAAGCGACAGTCAGAGCGGTTTTGAGCGGAACGATTTTTTCTGTGGAAGTTCCATAGTGTGCAAGGACATCGTTAGAAAACCGGTCGTTTACCATTGTCTGTATCTCTGTCGGTGACATACCTTTGAACACTTGGTATAAACCTGGATAAAATGAACCTTCTTTTAGCGGCAGAGACGAAGTCCCCACAGGGGTCATGAACGCCTGTCTCTGTTTACTATTCCATCCTAATGTGTCGCCAAAAGCGGCCGCGACCTGTTCCTTGCGCATACCGGGCGTAATGTTGACGAACTGGCCATTGACACTGGCGATATTTTGATACCACGGAGCATTATTTATTGCGACAGCGATATTTTCAAAAAAATTATAAAGATAATTTCCGGCCTTTGACGAAACCACCGCGCTCAATAGAGAATGCCGGTCGGCTAAAAAAGTGTTGACTGCCTGGTCTTCATTTATAGTTTTATTCTGTGGATCGACGGTGACGGGGAAATATTTAAAGGACTGACTGGTTGATTTTTGATTTTGACTTATTTCCCACACAATCACCCTGGGGGTGAAAAAGACCATAAACACCACAGCAAAAACGGCCAGGGTTACGACAATCGGTAATAATAAAGGCTTTTTCATGGTTGATACTATTTTAACAGAAAAAAGAGGGTGATGTTTGCTTGTTCTGATATACTCTTTATATGAATGAAAACCCCGACAAAGCAACCGGCCATATACGCGCTTTTTTCAAGGATGAAAAGAACATACATCGCATCTTTGATGTCAGCCTCTTTATCAAGGGGGCTCTGGCGCTACTAGAAATTATTGGTGGCTTTCTAGCCTATTTTGTCAGTCAACAAGCCCTACTGGATCTGGCTATTTTTGCCACACGCGGCGAGCTCTCCGAAGACCCGCGCGACATTGTTGCAAATTACATTGTGAACTCGGTGCAAGGACTTTCAATCGGTACCGAACATTTTATCGCCTGGTATCTACTGGGCCACGGCATCGTCAAACTCTGGCTCATCATCGGCCTCTTGAGCAAAAAATTGTGGTACTATCCTGTCTCAATCGCCGTCTTTGGACTATTTGTTTTATATCAGCTATATCAATTCAGCCTGACCAATTCGGCATGGCTTATCGTGGTTACGGTGTTGGATATCATTGTCATCTGGCTCACTATTCACGAGTATCGATATTTAAAGAGCTTAAAAAAGCCTAGATTGGTCATATAAATTGTGCCGCATTGTCGGTTATCGATTTAACTGGCGAAATTGTTGAATTTCTGTCATAATTTATATATGGAAAATAAAAAATTGGAACTAGTTATATTTTCCGGATTATTTATTGGATTGTTGGCTCTACTGCTTTTGGTTTTTCGACCATTTTTGAGTATTTTAGTAGTGGCGACGGCGCTAGCAGTTCTGTTTCATCCTCTGTATGAAAAATTAACAAAGCTTTTTCCCGGCGGCAAAAGCCTAGTGGCCGCGATACTGGTTTTAGTAGCATTAGTTTTTTTGATATTACCGGTTTTGTTTTTTGGATATCAAATATTCGCTCAGGCACAGAACTTTTTTTCTATGACCCAGGCGGACCAAGGACAATATGTCCAAAATTTACAAGAAAACATAAACATGTTCGTCCAGAAATTTGTGCCGAGTTTTTCCATAAATATGGCTGATTTCATCGGGCGGGGTCTGGCTTTTGTTTCGGATAACCTGGGCAATCTGTTATCCCAAACAGCATCCGTATTTTTCCAGACTTTTTTCCTGCTATTTGCATTCTTTTTCTTCTTGCGTGACGGCGAAAAGATGTTGAATTCAATAATTTCTCTGAGTCCTTTTGAAAAAGAGCAAAATCGTGAAGTCATTCATGCAACGTCTCAGATGATAACTTCGGTTGTACGTGGCACACTCTTTGTCGGACTCATTCGTTTCGTTTTATTTGCCGCCGCCTTTTATTTGCTGGGTATTCCGGATGCATTGTTGTGGGCCGGTATTGGAGGTGTTATCGGCATGATTCCCGGTCTCGGCACACCGTTTGTCATAGTGCCGGCCGTTATTTATCTGTTATTCTATGGAAATATATTTGTTGCTATAATCATGGCATTGTTTGGGGTTGCGGTGTTTTTCTTTATCGATAATATGCTATCGGCCTATTTTTTCGGCAAAGGTTTGGATGTGCCGGCACCATTCATACTGTTTTCAATTTTGGGTGGTGTGATATTTTTTGGTCCGCTTGGGTTCATATTTGGGCCGATAATATTGTCCCTATTTATTTCGATCGTTCATATGTACAAGATATTAGTTCTGAAAAAATCCTATATTGCAGAGCGCAAGGTAGAGTAAAAAATAATATGCTATAGTTACTGTATCTTGCAACTACTATGAAAGATACAATCGTCGGATATAGAAACAAAGCCATTCATGGCGCCTACACACATATATTAAAGCCGTATTTTTTTCGCCAAGATCCGGAGGATGTGCATGATCAGATGACTCGGGTTGGCAGGGAATTGGGGACATATACTGCCGGCAAATTCATAACTGAAACGCTTTTTGGTTATGAAAATGAAATGCTCAGACAGACCGTGTTCGGCATCGATTTCAAAAACCCGATCGGTTTGGCCGCCGGTTTCGACAAAAACGCCGAAATGACAGATATAATGCCATCAGTCGGCTTTGGCTTTGCTGAGGTCGGGTCGGTTACCGGCTATCCATGCGCCGGCAATCCACGGCCGCGATTGTGGCGTTTACCAAAATCGGAAAGTTTGGTCGTTTGGTATGGATTAAAGAATGACGGTTGCGAAATTATCGCCGAGAGACTTTCAAAAAAACATTTTTTAATTCCAATCGGTGTCAGTGTGGCCATGACCAATTGCGCAGCGAATGTCAATCCGCGACTGGCGGTGATGGATTTTCGCAAGGCCTTTGCCACTATGGAGCCGGTGGCAAATTATATAACTGTAAATATCAGTTGCCCCAATGCCAAAGGCGGCCAGCCGTTTTTGGCCCCGCACAGGTTGGATTATTTGTTGGATATTATAGATGAAGTTAAAACCTCGAAACCGATTTTTGTAAAAATTTCACCGGATTTGTCTGATGAAAAAATCTTTGCGTTACTTGATGTGCTTCATAATCATCGAGTGCATGGCATTATTTGTTCCAACTTGACCAAAAACCGACATAATTCCGCCATCATTGATCCGGAAATTCCCAAATTTGGCGGTGTTTCCGGCCGGGCCGTGCGCGACATATCTGATCAAATGCTTGCAACTATTCGGCATAGGGAGGGCGATCGATATGTTTTGGTCGGTGTTGGTGGTGTCTTTTCCGCCGAAGACGCCTACCGGAAAATCCGTCTCGGTGCGTCACTGGTTCAGATGATTTCCGGTATGATTTTCGAAGGACCGCAAGTTATAAGTGAAATTAATCGCGGTTTGGTTCAATTGTTAAAGCGCGACGGTTTTACCAACATTTCCCAAGCGGTTGGTGCGGATGTTTGATAGAATAAGAAAGTATGGTTGAAAGTAAAAGCGTAGCGATCCCAAGGGGTGAAGAGGCCTTGTGAGCGCGACGGCGCTCACACGAGGAATTTTCTAGCAAGAAAATATCCGTGCCTCTGAATCCCTTGGGTCGCGAAGCTTTGTCTGATTTTACTTTAATTAATCAAGTCAAATGACCAAAATATTTATAACCAGAAAAATTCCGGAGGCGGGTATTACTTTACTAAAACAAAAAGGCTACCAAGTTGACGTCTATCCAAAAGACCAAATCATGAGCCAGAGGGAGCTCATCCGTACTCTCAAAAAAGGCGCATATGACGGCGTCATCAGTTTGCTCACCGATAAAATTGACGCGACGGTTTTTGAGGCGGCACCGTCAGTCAAGATTTTTGCCAATTATGCTAGCGGTTTTGACAACATTGATTTAGTCCAGGCGAAAAATCGTGGCGTAGCCGTTTCCAATGCGCCGGCGCCGCAGACGTCGGAATCGGTGGCTGAACATACCTTGGCGTTAGCCTTGGCACTGGCGGCGCGGATTGTCGAGGCTGATGAATATATGCGACAGGGCAAATATAAAGGCTGGGATCCGATGCTCTATATCGGCATGGATGTTCTGGGCAAGACCTTGGGCATCGTCGGTGTTGGCAGAATCGGTGGCCGTGTGGCGCATTATGCCAATGGTTTGGGTATGAAAATAGTTTATACCGATGTTGCGCGCAATGAAGAATTGGAGAAAGACACCGGTGCGACCTATTGTGTGAGTGTCGATGAGCTTTTGCCGCTTTCCGACATTGTTAGTCTGCATGTGCCGCTTTTGGATTCGACACGTCACCTCATCAATGCAGAGCGGCTTGCCCGGATGAAGTCGACGGCATTTCTGGTCAATACCTCGCGAGGACCGGTTATTGACGAGATTGCCTTGACCAAAGCTTTGAAAGAAAAGAAAATCGCCGGCGCGGCGCTGGATGTCTTTGAATTTGAGCCGAAACTCTCGTCGGGATTGGCCAAATTGCCGAACGTCATTTTGACGCCGCATATCGCTTCGGCCAGTTTGGAGACGCGTGATCAGATGGCCGAAATCGCAGCGAATAATATTATTGATTTTTTTGAAGGCAGAATGCCAAGGAATAGTGTGATAAAATAATTATACAAATATACGAATCGCAACGAATACTAAATCAAGATATTCGTATTCATTAGTATATTCGTAACATTCGTATATTGGTATACTCATATATTTAATATGCTACTATAAATCAATATGAATAAATCAAATACTTCTACAAAAATGGGCAAACTGATTCTAGCGCGACATCACGAGTCGGAGTGGAATAAACTGGGCAAATGGACCGGTCGGCGCGATATGCATTTGACCGATTATGGCTTTGAAAAGTCCAATGATATGGGGCTTCTCATAAAAAATGTTCGCATCGACCAAGCTTTTGCCTCAATGCAAGTACGTACAATCGAGACGCTTTCGTGCATGCTAAACGTCTGCGAACGTTACGAAGTACCGACGGAACATGTGGCGGCCTTGAATGAACGCGATTATGGTGACTATACCGGCAAAAATAAATGGGAAATGGAGAAACTGCTGGGTGCGGAAGAGTTCAAGAAACTGCGTCGTGCCTGGGATTACCCGGTACCGCACGGCGAATCGCTCAAAATGGTTTCAGAGAGGGCGGTGCCGTTTTTCCTTGACCATATTTTGCCACTTTTAAAGCAGGGCAAAAATATTTTAGTTGTCGCTCACGGCAATTCTCTACGCACTATAGTGAAATATATTGAAAATATTTCAGATGCCGGCGTGGCTGATCTGGAATTTCCTTTCGGCGCTATTTTTATTTATGATTTGGATGACGCAGGTCATTTAATCCATAAGGAAATTCGTCAGGAAAAATCCGAAGTGCCGGCGTAAATTCCATGAAACGTTCTCGCGCACAAATCGTAATTACTGTCGGTCCGGGGTCGGATGGGCTTAAAACATTGGAAGCCATGGTCCAGGCCGGTGCTGACGTGGTCCGGTTGAATTTTTCCTGGGCCAATCTGGACGATCATGGCGCACAAATCGATTTGGTGCGAAAAATTGAAAAGAGAGAAAGAATACATATTCCAATAATTGCCGATATGCCGGGACCGCGGATTCAAGGCGAGGCAGGGCATACTTATGACAAGGACAAGAGATCGGCCATCACCAAACAAGACGAAGAATACATTCGTTTCGCGGTCAAACGCGGTGTTGATTATATTGCCGTTTCTTTTGTCGGCTCGGCCAAGGATATTGAAAAATGTCGAGAGATTGTTGACGAGGTTGGAGGAAGTCAAAGGGTGATAGCCAAAATTGAACGCAGGGTGGCGCTGGACCATTTGGATGCGATTATTGCCGCCACAGACGCTGTTATGGTGGCGCGCGGCGATATGGGCAATGAAGTGCCACTCGAGGAAATTCCTTTTGTACAGGAGCGAATCATCAAAGCCTGCAAAGCGGCGAAAAAGCCTGTCATTACTGCCACGGAAATGATGCTATCTATGGTCAATAGTCCGAAACCCGAAAGGGCAGAAGTGACCGATGTGTCCACAGCAATTGTCGAGGGTTCAGATGCCGTCATGCTCTCTGACGAAACCGCTCGTGGTAAATATCCTATTGAAACAGTGACGATGATGGAGAAAACTCTTTTAGCCGCGGAACGACATTTGGGTGATAAAGAGAAAGTGAATTTGTTGTAAAAAGTGGTTTTTAGTAAAAGTAAAAACCGCCTGGGATAAAAACTCCGGCGGTTTTAACTTTAATTTTACACTTTACAACGCAATCTCGCAGACACCGGCGACACAGGCCAGCTCTTTTTTGACATCCAATTCGTCGGACTTTTCATAACTGATGATTTTTGAGTAATCAATGTGTTCCAGACGTTTGGCCAACTCTTCGTAGCGCTCTTTGGTGATAGTTTCATACGGTGCTAATTGATAGACGTGATTATCGCGCGGCAAAAATGACAGACCGCCGACGAAATCCCAGTTTTCATAAACCCAGTTGCCGACAGCTAACCATTCGTCATCACCGACAGAAATTGTAACCGAAGGATTGTGCTCGGTATAGTTGGTTTTCACCATTTTCCAGTGCTCCAACTGGTCGATAGCCGAGATGTCGTCTTTGTAGATGGAATCGCCTGGAGCTTTCACTGGAAATTCTAGAACGTAGGTCGAAGCATTGTCTGGCGATTGACCGATTTCCGGGTGATAGGGGACGCCCTGGTCTTTCAACATTTTGAAAAGTGTATCAGTTGCCGAGATGCGAATGCGGCGAATATAGTACGGCGCGTGACGAGGATGCATGCCGGATGAACAGTCGACAGTTTGAGACAGAGTGCCGGAAGGTTTGACCGCGGTGGTGCAGGTTGATGGATTGATACCAAATTTTTTGGCGTATATTTGGTTGACCTTGATGACTTCTTTCTTCAGTTTTTCCAGAATTTTTGGATTACGCACAGCCGGACAATCCCACTGACCGGTAATGGAAACGCCCAGGAGTGCTTCGCGTTCGCAATGGTCTTTCCAATCTTTGGACAAATAGGGGAAATAGGTGAGACTGGCCTGATAGGTGCCGAGGATGGTGGCTACGCGGATTTTGCGCAAGAGTGATTTTTCGTTATCTTCGAATCTGGCGACGACTTCGGATAGGTTACAGAATTGTTTGGATTGCAGGATGATTTCGCCGCAAGGATTGGTGCCGACCGGACCAATGATATTCTGACCGCTGGCGTCGAAAAAGCCGTAATCACGAAATACTTCCAGGCGTCGCGCTGGCAGAGTTTTGGCCAAGGAGCCGCGGTTGAAAATACCGCGCTCGCCGGAGCCTGATTTCATGAGAGCCATCCATTCCTCCATAAATTCAGTCGTTGAGGGCTTGTTTATATACACCGCCGAGTTATTGGCCAACATGCGGTGCGGGTCGGTGTTGTAAAATGCACCTTTTTTGGCATCGCGGATGTCCTGGTCATCCAGGTTGGAGAGCGAAATCATGGCGCTCCTACGAACACCGCCGGAGACGACGATATCGCCGATCATGCAAATGATGTCGTGAACATCAATGGTGCGCAGACGGCGGCCTTGGCGAGCCAGCATTCTCTGTTTGGTAAAGTCCAACAGCCGACGCAATGGATCCGGTCCGGAGGCTTTGCCACCCATGGTGTTCAAACGGGCACCGGCCGGACGGAGCAGGGAGTAATCAAAGGCGATGTCGGCACCGCTGGCCCAGGCATTCATGCCGATGGAGAGAGCGTCAGCCCAGCCTTCTTTGGTGTCAGGAATAACATGTGTCGGTAATTTTTTGCCGCTTTGCGGAGTAATCTGCGGAAACTTTTCGACATTACTACTCTCAACCGACCAGCCACAACCTGCGCCACACATCGATATGTACATGATCTCGGCCAGGTCCTGGAATGACTCCGGTGCGATGTATGAACAGTTGTAAGCGCAAACATTTGTTTTTTGCGCGGCCTTGCCGGAGAATTGTAGTAGTCGCATCGATGGCATTGATTCCTGTTTCAAAATTCCCTGGCGAATTTCTTCATATTCGGCAGCAGTCAATTTATTGCCGAGATTTTCTTTCATAAAATTCACATAACGATCGACGGTTTCAATCCAGGTCTCGCGACGCTTTTCATTATCAATCCAACGGGAGTAGGTGCGATAGTAAACGAATTCGCCCAAGGGGTTCCGGAAGTATTTTTTGCTCTCCTCGGCTAGTTTTTTCACTCGCGGTGGTACGCGTGTACCTTTCAGGCGCAATTTGGTGCGTTCACGGCGATACAATATATATGCTTTGGCTGCTTTGGCCAAGCCAGAGAGGACCAGCTCGCGCTCCACGGTGTCCTGAATGCCCTCGACGGTCGGCATAAAACTTTTATATTTTTTGGCAATGCCTAACACATCGGCGTGGACGCGTTTGGCGATGGTGAGAGCGTCTTTGTCGGTGCCTTCACTAGAAGCCAGCATTGATTT
>JAGWNR010000121.1 GCA_028871265.1 Patescibacteria group bacterium | reverse complement strand
TTTGGGCGGCTCGGCAATTGTTATCGGTGCCATGGTCAGTTTCTTTGTAAAAGCGGCGTAAAGTAAAGTTTTGCCATACGCGCAACAACCCGCCGAAGCGGGTCGTTGGCCATAAACGGTCAACAAACAATCAGGAGAGAGATTCCAAAAATGAAAGTGGGGCCGAAGTGTCGGACGATGCCGACTGGTTGTATGGCTCTTAATTGATTGATTAAGGATCTTCTCCTAAAGGGTAGTAGTTGACCTGTGATAATTCTATTTGAATTTTTGAAAAAGTCAAGCGGAATTTCGTGGAAAAGACCGTGGAAAAAGTGTGCACAAGTGGCAATTTTCTGTGGATTACGCTGGGGATAAAAAAATTCAAATATTCAGTTCATTTATTTTTGACGTAAGTTTATCATTTGGATTTTGATATTTGAAATTGCCGGAAATTTGCTCTTTTTTCGGTCAATGGTAGTATACAAACACATTATCTTATGAAGGATTTTCTAGGCAAAATATACACGCGATTTTCCAACGATATTGGTATCGACCTTGGCACAGCCAATACTCTGGTTTATTTATCAGGCAAGGGAATTGTTGTAAACGAACCATCTGTCGTGGCGGTCAATGAAAAAACTGGTCGTGTTGTTGCGGTGGGTAAAGAAGCCAAAGACATGTTGGGTCGCACACCGGCTCATATAAAGGCCGTGCGACCCCTGGTCGATGGTGTCATATCGGATTTTGAAGTGACCGAAGAAATGATTGCCTATTTGGTTCGCAAGGCTGAAGCATATTCGAAAAAAAATCTAGGACCCAGGGTTGTTGTCGGTGTGCCGTCAGGTGTAACCAACGTCGAAGTGCGTGCCGTTCGCGACGCCACCAGAAATGCTGGCGCCCGTGAAGTCTATATTGTCGAAGAACCAATGGCCGGCGCTATTGGTATCCGTCTACCGATTCACGAGCCAGTTGGGTCGATGGTGATTGATATCGGCGGCGGTACGACAGATATTGCCGTTATTTCGCTGGGCGGTATTGTCAGATCAAAAAATCTAAAGATTGCCGGTGATAAATTGAATAATGACATCATCTCTTACATCAGAAGCGAATTTAAAATTTTGATTGGTGAAAAGACCGCTGAAGATCTGAAAATTGCTGTCGGTGCAGTAGTGCCTCATGAAGCGTTGGAGACTTCCATTCGCGGACGTGATCTGATTACCGGACTACCGCGCGAAGTTGTCATCACTGATTCTGATGTTCGCGAAGCAATGAATGCCAGTATCGATGTTCTGGTTGAGGCGGCGCGCGAAGTTTTGGAAACGACCCCGCCGGAAATCCTCTCCGATGTGATGCGCCGCGGCGCATATTTGGTCGGTGGTGGCGCTCTCATCAAAGGTTTGGATGAACTAATTTCTGGTGTCTTGCAAATCCCTGTTCATATTGCCGATGAACCTCTGACTGCCATAGCACGCGGTACGGGAATTATTTTAGAGGATTTGGAAAAATATAAAGACGTTCTAATACAAAATGAAGATGAAATCGCGCGGCCAAAATAATTTTTTTAAAAGTAAACGTAATAATGAGACAATATCACGCCCAATTGTCATTGCTCTTTTTATTT
>JAGWNR010000018.1 GCA_028871265.1 Patescibacteria group bacterium | reverse complement strand
AGTTAAAATCCGTATAAAAAAATATTAAAAAATTCCTAAACTGAGGCCAGACCTTGACGTGACTATGTCCGACATAGGGCATTATGTCCGACTTCGTCCCCTATGTCCGACCTTGTACTACACAGGTCCGACCTTGTACAATAGGTATATGAAATTCAACAAAACAGTTTTGCCGAATGGACTGCGGGTCATCACTGTGCCAATGAGAGAAACGCTCTCTGCCACGGTTATGGTTTTGGCTGAAACCGGTTCCAATTATGAAGAGGGCAGAGAAAACGGCATTTCACACCTCCTTGAGCACATGGTTTTCAAGGGCACTTTGCGCCGGCCTGGTCCTACCGACATTTCTCGCGAATTGGATTTTTTGGGTGCCGAATCGAACGCCTTCACCACCTTTGAATCGACCGGTTTTCATGCCAAAGTCGACCACCGTAACCTGGCTGCCGCCCTTGATATCATTGCCGACATGTATTTGGACCCCCAGCTTGACGCCGCCGAATTGGAAAAAGAAAAAGGCGTCATTATCGAGGAAATGCGCATGTATCGCGACATGCCGCAGAGTGAGGTTTTTGATGCTTTTATAAAATTGGTTTATGGCGATCAACCGGCCGGTCGCAAAGTTATCGGCACCGAAGAAACAGTCCGCGCCATTACCGCCAAAGAACTTGATAGTTATCGTCGAGGGCGTTATGTGGCTGAATCAACCGTAGTCGTAGTCTCGGGTGGTATCGATGAAAAAGCTGTCTTGACTGACATCGAACGAATCTTTGCGCGGATACCGACGACGCCAAAAGTGACAAAAAAACCTGTTGATGACAACCAGAATGAACCGCGTGTCGTTATCGCCGATAAAACTACCGATCAGACACATTTGATTCTGGGTGTTCGTTCAGTGCCGATCGGCGATCCGCGACGCTACCCGCTTTTGATTTTGGCCAATCTGCTAGGCGGGGGATTTAGCTCGCGACTTTTTACTACGCTCCGTGATGAAATGGGTGCCGCTTACTATGTCTATGCCGACAATTCACTCTATACCGACCACGGCCTCTTTACCGTTGCCGCTGGTGTTGATAATAAAAGGGTGGAGGAAATTATTGCGGTCATAATGAAAAAGCTTACCGAAATTTTAAACCAGCCAATTTCAGAGGCTGAATTGACCAAGGTCAAAAATCATCTGTCCGGCAAAATTGTTTTGTCGCTGGAGACATCCGACGAGCTGGCGCATTATGTCGGTGCGGATGAATTATTTGAAGGGCATATCGACGATCCGGCGGATGTTTTGGCTAGGATCCAAGCGGTTACGGTTGAAGAGGTCTCTGCCGCCGCGCGCGATATTTTTGTCGATCACAATCTGAATTTGGCACTCATTGGTCCATACAAAGCAGAGGACGCCGAGCGGTTCAAAAAGCACTTGACTTTTCGATAGGTTTGTGTATACTATAAGTGTAAGTTCTTTGAGAGGGTTGCAAAAATGGATTATAGGGTGGTGGAATGTGTCGCTTACCCAATGAGTTTTTAATTTTTCCCAAGTACTCAATCGCTTTGTCGTCGACACATTCATCTTCCACTTTTCCTTTCCATTTTTCATTCCCATTTGCTCTTTCTGCTCTTTCTCTCCATGCCCCCTCACACATTCGGTGTGAGGGGTTTTCATATATAAAAAATCGCCGATGCAGATCTCGGCGACTTGAATTGACATAAACAATGCTCGAAGGCTAGTTGGCAGCGATGTATTCCATAACTTCCTTTTTCTTCGCAGCATCAATCTTCTTCTTGGTGACGAAGAACTCCATGGTCTCACTGAGTTTGGCGACGGCACAGACTTTCCTTCCTTCAGCATTCAGCTCTTTGAGACCACCCTGCTCGCGATCATAGAGAACGATGGTGGCAACCACTTCCAACCCATTCGCTTCGACCGATTTGATCGCTTCACGCTTGGTGTCGGCTTTGGTGACCAGATCATCGATGATCACGACCTTCTTGCCCTTCTCGAAAGGATCAAGGATGGTCGAGGTGATTCGCCGGCCTCCTTCGTCTTCGACCTTCTCAATGCGCAGATGAGGCTTACCGACAGCTTTGGCAAAAGCCTTGCCGATCGGCTCGCCAGCCTTCGGAATACCAATGACGTAGTCAAAGTCTCCGATGCCTTCCCGAACAACGAGGTCGTGCAAGATGTCTCCCATGAGGGCGTAAAGCCAATCCTCCGGTAGCTCCCTGATGTTAAGGTAGATGGGCGACAGCGGCGCATCGGGGTGCTTTTCGTGAAGCTTCAGCTTGAAGGCGCCGAACTTGATCTTCTGCAGATTGAACAGGCTCATATGCAGACGGTCCACGAGACCGAGTGCTATTTCCCCGGCGATCTTTTGAGCCGCTTCAACCGGCGAGGCCGCTTTGGTGATCGGACGACCGATAACCAGTTCAGTTGCACCTGCTGCCGTTGCTTCGCGAGGCGACAGTGTGCGCTTTTGATCATCAGCAGGATCATCGGATGAACGAATGCCCGGAGTAACTTTCCGCAAGCCAGCAAGTTCGGGTTGATCATCAAGAAGCATCAGTTCCTGTGGTGAGCAGATGACTCCATCACAACCGGCAAGTTTGGCGTTACGAGCATATTGGAGGACCTTAGCCTTGCTCGGAGCGCCATAGTCCAAAAAGGCGTTGTTTTCTTCGTGCGAGGTCAAGACTGTGACAGCCAAGACCTTCGACTCGCCTTTGTTTTCGACTGCGGCCATCATGCCCTTGATCCCGCTCGAGGCGTGGACATTGAACATGCCGACTTTGATCATCTTGCCGACAATCTTCGAAACCGCGCCGACCGTGTTGGGGATATCCTTGAACTTCCCGTCGTAGAAGAATTGCCGGCCGAGGAGCTGAAACAATTCCCTGACACGTTTGGCGTTCGCCAGCGCTTCCTGCTCGTCCATAACCAAGACGGAGGCAAGCATTGCTGTGATCAGTTCGAGACCGATCTTAAAGGAGCCGACTTTTGGCCCCAATTTGGTAACCAGTTCAATGGCTTTATCCGGATGATCAACATCCACAGCCACAATTATTCTATCTTTTGCTTGCATATGTATTTGCCTTTCGATGTTCAGTTTGACGCTTTAAAGCCGCGTATTTAGCTTGTCAGAACCTTCTGACTTCTGGCGCCACTCTATTCTAAAGGTCATTTAAAGTAAAGTGTAAGATATAAAAACAGCCCTAGCGAAATAAAGCGCTGGGGCTGGGTGATTTTTTTGATTTCAACCGACCAATTTCCAAGGGAGCTCCGTGCCACCTTTGAATACCTGCACGTTGCCGATCTTCTCCTGAGTCCGCATCGGAGTACGCTCGATCGTCATTGTCTCCGAGCTCACATCCATGCCATAAAGCGCGAGGAAGTTTTCGGAGAGGAATGGACCGAGATGTTCTAATGCGTCGTCTTCGTCGAAGACTGTCGTGTAAAGTTCGACTGCAGTTGGTGCCGTGAAGATGCCAGCCGCACAACCGTAGCAGCGAGACTTAACACTTTCATCGTGAGGAGCGGAATCAGTTCCCGCCCCGAAACGGCGATTACCCGAAGTCACATACTGCCGAACCTTTGCACGATGCGTTTCGCGCTTCGGCACAGGCTTGCAGTAGTGGCCAGGGTTCATTCCGCCCCAGAACATCGCATTACGATTGATCATCAGGTGATGAGCTGTTACTGTAGCAAACAATCGAGCATGTTCATCACAACAACCACAATGAGCGACAAAGTCCGCCGCACGACCATCTGTGAGATGTTCGAAGACCACCGGCAGTCCCGGGAAGGACTTGAGGATGGGCTTGAGGTCGCGCTCGACGGAGACGATCTCGCGATCGAATTCGTCGACATCTTCCTCGACCGCTTCGAAATGTCCGAGGAGCGGGATTTTGTGTTTCTCCATAGCTTCGAACACCGGATAGCGGCCAAGCAGATTGCGAACTCCATGTGCCGAGCCAGTCGTTCCACCCTGGCCTTTTTGATTGGCCATGTAGAGCTTCACCGCCCGCCATGCGCCTTCTTCGAAACCGCGCACGACCTCTTCAGGATCGGTGTTATCAGTCAAGTAACACGTCATGCAAGGCACAAAGTCACGGAGCACAGGGACTCCGAATGGCCCTTCCAAATCCATGTTGTAGCTATCCCGAACATGGATAATCCTTTCACGATATGCTTTGGCTTTCTCGATCGAAGTGATCGGGTCGGCAAGGTTGGGCATAATGATCGCTCCCGTGGCACGCTGGTTGAGCGTGCATGGGAGGACTGTTTTCATCATTTCGCCGTCGCGGATGTGTAGGTGGCGGTCGAACCATCGCGGAACGACTATTTTATCTATTCTCATACTTTTCCTTTCATTTTCATTTCTTTTTCAACAATTGATGTGGGTTTCCATGGAGTCCGCAGATGGATAGCACCAAAACTATAAGCATCCGGGCACAGCTCATTTCTGAGCTTTTGCAGATCTTCATAACTCATGATGCTAGGAGCGATAACTGGTAAACGATGCTCTGTCAGCAATCGCTTCACGGCCTTCCAGTTATGTTCTTGAGCAGGTTTGCCTGATACACCGCCGCCTCCGCCGCCAACTTTTTGCTCAAGCTTCCATAAAGGACTTTGCTGATCAGGAAAAACTTTCAACCAGGGCACGCTGTTCAAAGATATCGCCTCCGCAATATCTTCGAGTCCGCGCACAATTGCTAGATAGTCTTGATCAACCGAGACCTTGACGATAACAGGATGACGCGAAGTGTGTTTGACTGCTTTCACGCTATCAATCACCATAGCCGCTTGATCCATTGTATGGCCAGTGTTCGGACACGAGACGTTGACTTCAAGCGCAACGAGATCAAAGCGGTTGAGCATCTCCGTCATTTCCACTAGTTCCTTTTTATCACCGAAGATTGATCCGGCTGTCGGAAACTTTTTGAAATCGAGCTTAGGACCGACTTCTCGGCACCACCACTCGACACCAGGATTCGTGAGTCCGACCTTGTTGACCGATCCGCCAGGGATCAAACGAACACATGTCCAGGGTTTCCACCATCGCAAGTTTCCTGGACGCGGGTTACGCGTCAGAGATTTGATAACGACAGTGAAGATTTCGGGCCGGATGATACCGAGCCACACAAGTGGTCGTTCCCAGGGCCAGCCCTTGCCATTAAAGGCCAGAGCACCGCTTGCAACCATATATTCAAACTTATGGCCATTTGATAAAGTAATCACAGGAAAATCCTTTTGCTTATTGGTTTATTTCAATGTTCGAATGAGCACACTTAGCCGTGCTTTTGGCTGACCGACTGAATCGGCTCTAGCGCAACACTATATCACGGTGGGTATATTGTAAAGCTGACAACAGAAAACAGTCACGACAATTTAAATGTGGATATGGTTGTCTTCTTAAATTTACCGACTTTCGACTCGGTACTTTCGACTTTACGACTTTTTAACTTTATGGACTTTCCAGTCCTTATGGACTATAATTTCCTCATGAACGACCGTGTCATCAGCATCTCCGCCGGCACTATTTTCAAGGGACTGCTCATCATTGTCCTGGTATACGCTCTGTGGTATCTGAGAGACATAGTTTTGGTTGTTTTGGCCGCGGTGGTCATCGCCTCAGCGATTGAGCCGGCTACACAGTGGTGTATTCGTCACAGGATTCACCGTATTGTTGCGGTGGTTTTTATGTATGTTGTCCTGGGCATTCTACTCTCGGCGTTTGTCATCTTTTTCGTGCCGCAGCTGGTTGGTGAAGCGGTCAATTATTTGTCGACAGTACCGGACACTATCAATGTCAGCGATTTGTGGCAACCATTGCAAGCCATGCTGTCCAGTTCCACCGCTTCGACTACTGTACAAACCATTTCGCTCCACGATCTGGCTGTTAATCTACAGCAGTATGTTTCCGGCACTACTACCGGCGCTTTTCAAACTGCCACTATCATTTTCGGCGGCGCTTTCTCTTTCCTCCTCATTGTTATTCTCTCATTTTATCTATCAGTCCAAGAAGACGGTGTGGTCAATTTCTTGCGTATCATTACACCGGTTACCAATCATGAATATATTGTCGGTCTTTGGCGCCGGTCGCGTCGCAAAATTGGCCTCTGGCTCCAAGGTCAGCTATTGCTCTGTCTCATCATCGGCGTTTTGGTTTATTTAGGTCTGCTCATTTTACATTTGCCTCACCCGCTGCTTTTGGCGGTGTTGGCCGGTACTTTTGAACTCATCCCGGTCTTTGGTCCGATCATGTCGTCCATTCCTGCCATCATCACTGCTTTTGCCTCTGGCGGTATTACTTTAACCCTCCTAGTTGTCGGTCTATATATCATCATTTATCAATTTGAAAGCAACCTCATCTATCCACTGGTGGTGCGCAAAATTGTCGGCATTTCGCCAATCTTGGTTATCTTGGCCTTGGTTATCGGCGCCAAACTGGCCGGTGTTATCGGTGCAATTCTGGCCGTGCCGCTCTCTGCCGCTTTCATGGAATTTGTCGCCGATATTGAAAAGAGAAAGCATATCGGGGAGGAAGTCGTAAAGTCGTAAAGTCCATAAAGTCGAAAGAACATTTCTCGGCTTTATAGACTTTAAGGATTTTATAGACTTTATAGACTTATGAAACCTTTCTACATCACCACAACTCTGCCTTATGTAAATGCCGATCCGCATGTCGGTTTTGCCGTTGAACTAATTCGGGCTGATGCAATTGCCCGTGCACAGGCACTAATCGGTCGGGAAGTTTTTTTTAACACTGGCACTGACGAACATGGTGCCAAATTGGAAAAAGCGGCCAAAGCGATGGATCTTTCACCGCAAAAATATGTCGATGAAAAATCACAGAAATTTCGCGAGCTTTTGCCGATTCTCGGTATTGACGAAACTGCCGGTATTACTCGTAATTTTATCCGTACGACCGATACACATCATATTGCCGCCGCGCAGGAATTTTGGAAAATTGTCGATAAAAATGGCTGGATTTACAAGAAAAATTATTCAGTCAAATACTGCGTCGGTTGTGAGCTGGAGAAGACCGAGAGCGAGCTTGTCGACGGCCGCTGTCCACTCCATCCAAATCAGGAAATCGAAATTATCCAAGAAGAAAATTATTTTTTCAAATTTAGCGCTTTTCAAAAACGTCTGCTCGATCTGTATGACGGAGTGGGGGAATTTGCCGGCAAGCCATTGCGTATTGTGCCTGAGAACCGCAAAAATGAAATTCGCTCTTTTGTGTCGCGCGGTCTAGAAGATTTCAGTATTTCGCGTCTATCGTCCAAGATGTCCTGGGGTATTCCCGTGCCAGGCGATTCGACCCAAGTCATGTATGTCTGGTTTGATGCGCTGGTTGATTATATTTCTGCCATCGGCTGGCCGGAGGAAAAGGAAGAAAAGATTGAAGGCGAAACAGAAAGCGAAGCGACCTTGAGGGGTGAGGGAGACTTGAGAGCGCGACGGCGCTCTTACGAGGAATTTTCTAGCAAGAAAATATCCGTGCTCCCGAACTCCCTCAAGTCGCGAAGCTTCGAAACTTCCTTTAAAAAATGGTGGATCGATTCCGGCGGTGTCGTTCAATATTGCGGCAAAGACAATCTCCGCCAGCAGGCCGCCATGTGGCAAGCCATGCTCCTAGCTGCCAATTTGCCGCCATCACAAACCATTGTCATCGACGGCTTTGTCACCGGTGACGGCGGCATTAAAATGTCCAAATCTCTCGGCAATACCATCGATCCTTTTTCTGTGGTTAGTGAATATGGCACAGAAGCGCTCCGCTATTATGCCTTGGCTGAGCTTCATCCGTTCGAAGATAGTCCTTTCACTATGGAAAAGTTCAAGTCAGCATATAATGCCGCTCTTGCCAATGGTATTGGCAACTTGACTAGTCGTATTATGAAAATGGCTACGGCGAACGGTATTTCCTTTGACAAAAAAACCGCCAAAGAATTCGCCGCTTCAAATGAGATGGAGGATTTGTATAAAAAGCAAACGACCGGCTTTGAAAATTACAACCTCCAAGAAGCCGCTCAAGCGGTATGGAGTTTGATAGCCGGAACTGACAAGATAATCCAAGAGCGCGAGCCGTTCAAGAAAATAAAAACCGACAAAATCGCCGCGGAAAAAGATATAAAAGAACTTTTGATACGACTAGATATGATCTCTACAATGCTCCAGCCGCTTTTGCCGGAAACCGCCAAAAAAATCGCCGCTTGTATCAAAGAAAACAAAATGCCCGAGACTCCGCTGTTTATGAGGAAATAGAATTTTCACTTGCATTGACGAAGTCCGACTTCGCCCCTATGTCCGACTTTGAGGCGACAAAAAAGCCGCCCTCTTTCGAGAGCGGTTGTGTCACGAATCATCGTGTTCGGCTTCGCTTCGCTCGGCGCAGTAATCAGACCAGCTTATACTGGGCGATGTGCGACCAATATACATTAGATACAGGTCCTCGGCACCTATTTCAGATTCCCATAAACTTTGATACTCCGGATGGTCAAAATCAAGCCAGGCATGGTCTTCTTTCCATTCGATGCGTTTTTTTCTGGCGTCTTTCCAAGAATTTTCAAAAGCTTGTCTGCGTCTTTCCCATTTCGTGTACCTTTTTTTAAAGGCTTGCGATACGATCAAAGTGCACGACAGCAAGATCAAAACATACATAAAATTCCTTTCCTTTCGGTTCGCTCTCGGTCTAATATTACGCTACACTATCAATATGCAAAAATCAATCCGTTACATCGACATTCATGGCCACATTAATTTTGACGATTATGATGCCGACAGGGAAGCGGTCATCGCTCGCGCGGCCGATGCCGGTGTCGGCATGGTTGCTGTCGGTACAGATCTGGAAACTTCTAGGCGCGCAATTGAGCTGGCCGAAAAATATGAAAATATTTGGGCGTGTGTCGGTATTCATCCGACAGAAGTAGTCGAAAGTACCGAGTCGAAAGTCGAAAGTGAAGGCGAAGCGACCTTGAGGAGTGAGGGAGATTTGATAGCGAGACGGAGCTTGGCCAGTGAAACTGACATTTCTGTATACGAAGATCTTCGCCGCTTGGCTCTACACCCCAGGGTTGTCGCCATCGGCGAATGCGGATTGGATTATTTTCATGCAGAAGAGAAAGATTTTCCCGCTCAGATTGAAGCCTTTGAACGACATATTATTATTGCAAATGAGGTAAAAAAGCCTCTCA
>JAGWNR010000017.1 GCA_028871265.1 Patescibacteria group bacterium | reverse complement strand
ATAGAATGAATCTATGGACGATGAGAACGCTCAAAATGCTCCTGCGGATGTGCCTACACCGCCAGTGATATCAGCACCGGAACCAGCCACGCCGACGCCTGCTTCAACCCCAGAATCGGATCAAGTAACTCCGACGACTCCTGAAACGCCAGTTGAGGATGCTTCTACTGAACTCGCGGATATAAAAACTGCTCCAGGACCAGCACAACCGGAAGCTCCGACTGAAAATGCTACTGCGACTTCTGAATCGTCTTCGCCTGCGCAGGCGGCACTGACTCCGCCAGCGCCACAGCCGCAATCGCCGGCGCAACCTCCACAGACTCCGATGCAAGCTACTCCGGAACAGGCGAAGTTCAGCGAATCAGAGCAGTTTCGAGATATCCAAGCGCATGGTCGCGCAAAAATCCAGATGAACAGGTCAGAAAAGCTAGACAGACTGATTCAGTACGCGCAAAAGAAACAAGTCATAGATAACGAAGAGATCCAGAAGCTCCTACATATCTCCAGCGCTACAGCGACGAGATATCTCGTCACTCTAGTCCAGCAAGGCCGTCTAGTCCGCGATGGATCCCCGCGACACGCGAAATACCGATTTGTGCGATGAAAACCGTTGTGGCTCATTCCAACCGGATGAGCCACACGTCCCGGTCGAGAAGCGGCCGACTTCCGCTTCTACCACTGATTTCTATTCGCGGAGGCGGAATGTCGGTGTCGCCTTGCGACACGGACTGACGCCGAACGCGCTACATTACTCTGTTGAAGCGGAAGTGGGTCGCTTCGAATCACTGACAACTTCTTCTTAAAATCTGCTATGATTGATCCTGAAACCGCCCCCGCGAACGCCAGGGAGGCGTCAAAAATGCAGGGAGGGCGGACGGCGACCTTCCCCCACACCCCCAGGCCGCCGTCCGCCCGACACCGAGCGCCGAGCGAATGCGAGGCGCAATGATTCAGGGACTGATTGATTCCGGATTTTCGGCGAAAAAGGTTCGAACTTCAAGTAAAAACTTCCGCAATGAAGAGTACCCCATTTAGTAGACACTGAAATAATCGGGTCAGATGGTAGACATCTAATCGGGTTATTTACACCATTTCATTCGATTGGGTATGCAAGCCGGCATTTATTTCTTGAAATTTAACACGGATTATTTTATTATAAACTCATGTTTAATCATTTCGGATACCAAACGAGCGCCTCCCAGTTTTGGGGTTTGTTGGGTTTTGGATCGATCGGGCTCATCGTTATAATTCTCTTGGCATTGTGGCTCATATGCACCATTATGCTCAAGGCTTATGCCATGTGGCATGCCGCCAAACGCGACGAAGTTTGGTGGTTCATTGCGCTTCTCCTCATCAATACTCTGGGCATTTTGGAGTTAGTCTATATTATATTTTTCTTGAAAAAATGGCCGTGGAATAAAGTCGGCTAAGATTATTTAATAATAAAAATATCTAATTAGTTATAAAATTTCTGATTGTGGAGTAATATATACGCATGGCTGCAATTACAGATTCTCATAATGGTTTGCGCGACGCAGATATCATTAAATTGCGTCAGCAGTATGGCTGGAATGAATTACCGGAATTTCATGAGAATGTGCTGATTCTATATCTAAAAAATTTTTGGGGACCTTTGCCGTGGTTGATGGAGTTGGTGATCGTGATTACCGTATTATCCGGTGATACATTCGAGGGTATATTGATCGCCTGCCTGTTAATTTTAAATGGTTTTATAAGTTTATATCAACGCAGATCTGCTGACGCTGCTCTGGCGACTTTGAGAAAAGCGATACAAATCACTGTTCGTGTTAGACGGAATAATTTATGGGGCACCTTGCCAGGAAGAGAGTTGGTACCAGGAGATGTTATACGTTTGCGTGCCGGTGATATTGTTCCTGCCGACGCAGAAATATTTGAGGGAGACATAAGCGTAGATTTATCTAGCCTAACCGGAGAATCATTGCCGCGCGATATGACAGTCGGTGATAAAGTTTTTTCCGGCGGCATTGTACGCCACGGTGAATCAACGGCCAGGGTTTCCTCTATCGGTCTGAATACCGAATATGGCAAAACGACCGAGCTTTTAGAAGTCGCGCATCCGCCGACACATATGGAGAAAGTTGTTTTCAGTATTATAAAATATTTTTTTACTTTGAATATAGTGGTTGCCGCTTTTGTTGTTGTGTTCGGTCTTGTCGTTCATGCACCAATACTTCAAATAACTAATTTTGTTATTGTTCTTTTACTGATGTCGGTACCGGTTGCTTTTCCGACAATGTTTGCTGTTGCTCAGACTTATGGTGCACTCCAGTTAAGTGCCGGTGGAAAGACTGGAGTCAAAGGTAATGGCGTACTAGTTCGCAGATTGGCGGCTGTCCAAGAAGGCGCCATCATGGACGTTTTGTGTAGCGATAAAACCGGTACTTTGACGCAAAATCTCCTCAGTGTCAAAGAGATTTGTGTATATGGTGATAATAGTGAAAAACGATTACTTGGCCTGGCGGCGGCATGTAGTGACATTGCAGATGAGGATTCTATTGACCAAGCCATTATAGAGCGTGCGACTGAATCTAATATTGATATTCCAAAACATCAGAATTACATGCCGTTCGATTCTGCGACTAAACGCACCGAAGCCGAAATTGTCGAAGGCTTGAAAACAATACATATAAAAAAAGGTCTCGCAGATCTTTTGTTGGATAGAGACACTGTTTTTTCAGATAAAGCTCTAAAGGATGTTTCAATAATGAGTCAAAAAGGTTTGCGAGTTTTAGCGGTTATTGCAAGTGAGGTGACTGTACCCGGTGGAAAGCCAACCACTAATGAGTGTGTGGGTTTAATTGGTTTGGCTGATCCAATACGTCCGGATGCACCCGATCTTATCCGTGAACTCAACAAACTCGGTGTTCGACTTGTCATGATAACTGGTGATGGACGTGCTACCGCACAAGCAGTAGCCAATGAGCTCGGGCTTTCAGGAAAAGTATTTACTCCAGAAGATTTAAAGAAAGATCCAAAAATAGCTCTGGATGGTGGAGTATTTGCAGAGGCGTATCCAGATGACAAACTTGAAATTGTTCGTGCGCTTCAAAATGCCGGCCACGTTGTCGGTATGACCGGTGACGGGGTTAATGATGCCCCCGCTTTACATCAGGCCGAAGTTGGCATTGCAGTTTTGGGAGCGACCGAAGTAGCGAAACAAGCGGCTAGTTTTATTTTGATGAGTCCTGGTTTAGACGGTATACGTCGGGTGGTTACTGCGAGTCGCCGTGTTTATATGCGCATACGCACATGGGCGCTCAACAAAGTTGTAAAGTCCATAGAGGTGCTATTTGTTACGACAATCATATTTTTGTTAACTGATTCATATATACTTTCTCCTCTTTTGGCGGTTTTGGTTATGTTGGCAAATGATTTTGTCACAATATCAATTGCGACTGATCATACTAAACCATTGTTACATCCCGCACGTTGGAAAATTTTTCGATTAGTCATGGCGTCATCGCTTGTTGCGCTTCCTCCGTTTATTTTTACAATGTTTATATATTTTCTGTCTATTCGTGTCGGTTATCCAATTGATGTAATTAGAACAATCATGTATTGCTCTCTTATATATCTAGGCAAGTCTACTTTTCTGTCTGTTCGGGCATGGCCGTACGGCTGGAGCGTTCGGCCTAGCATGACGGTAATTGTGGCCTTGCTGTTTTCTCTAATCTTTACGTCTGTTATAGCTGGATTTGGTATATTTATCGCGGCCATGCCACCGATATTTTTTGCCATAATAATTGCAGGTTCAATTGCCAGTTTTTTCTTTATAGAGATTATCAAGAGACTCCGTTTTGTACATAGAATGCTAGATATTGAATAGCGCTTTGTACTTTTGCGTGGTTTATTAGCTTACGATCAATTGTCTAACCAATAATTTTTTGGATCAGTTTTTTGGTGTCGCCGGTGTGGGCAACCTCGAAACATTCAACACCACTTTTGCGTGCCGCATAATCGTTGCCGCCGGGGAACAGGGCATCGCCGACATAGAGCATTTGATCAATCGGTATTGCCGTCTGTCGCGAGAGCTCGGCTACACCGAAAGCTTTGTCGATGCCGGATTTGGTCACGTCGATCGAGGTCATGCCGCCGATACCGATAGAAAATTCCGGTAGGAGTTTTTGCAACTGCGCCGCAATGGCTAGACGGCGCTTCTCGGTTGGATCCCAAGTCGCTTTGACGGTTATTGGCGCCGCTTGACCGAGAGCGGAAAAAGTCATTTGACTACCACGATCTTCTAGCTGTTCGCCATATAATTTTTCCGGCGTTTTTTCGCCGACTTTGGCTAGAGCGATTTCAAAAGCATCGCGGATTTTCTGTTTTTCTGCAGTCGAAAGATCGTGCGAGTATTCCTTGATCCACTTTTTCTTTTTCCAGTCATACATGGCCGAGCCTGAAGCCGGTAATAAATACAAATTTGAAAAATTTTGAAAGGCATTCGGCGTATGTTCGACTGCCGGCAAAAATTGCTTTTCAAATTGCGCAAAGGAACCGCCGGAAATAATGGCTATATGTTTTTTCTCTAGCAGTTTGTCCAAAAGCTCCGCCATTTCGGCGTCCATTGGTTGTTTGCTCTCGGCCAGTGTACCATCGAGGTCGAAAATAATCAGAGATTTTTTTGCATAAGGATTCATTTTAGATTAAAGATTTAAGAAAATGAATGATTGTATTATTCTTAATTCTATTTTATATCATTCAAACATGTTCAATATATCATCAATTTTCGCCGTCGCCACGTTTGAACAATAATCGGCGCCGCCGTAATAGATGTACAAGGTGTCACCTCGCACAACCATACCGCAAGGGAAGACTACATTATGCACCGGTCCGCCTTCGCGTTCATATGGCATGATTGGCTCGAGGATTGGCAGTGACGCGCGGGCGATGACGGTTGTTGGATCATCGAGGTCTAGCAGAGCCGCGCCAATGCGATAGGTCGGTGTCGTCGAGACGCCGTGATAAATGAGCAGCCAGCCTTTTTTCGTCTTTATTGGCGGTGCGGAAATGCCGACCTTCCAACCATCCCACATGCCCGGTCGCGGCGCCAAAATGTCTATGCATTTGTCGATTTTTTGTTTGGAAAAATCCAAGGTTGGTACAAAATCGCCGCAAATATTATTTGAAACACGATGCAGTATCAAATATTCTTTGCCGTGGGCACCGGTGCCGTTTTGAATTTTTTCCGGCAAAATACAAGCGTCTTTGTCATCGGCATAATCTGGCGATATGACTTCCGGTGGCGACCAATTCCACTGTTTGGCCAAAAAGTCACTTTCGCTAATAGAAGTGATGGCCACGCGCGGTCGATTGCCGTCATAACCGGTGTAGACCATGAATATGCGCTCGCCAATTTTTGAGAGCCTGGGATCTTCGCAACCGCGACGCTCAAAGTCGGCGCGTGGAATATAAATCGGCTTGTCGGCGCGCTCGTCTATGTTGATGCCGTCAGCACTACGTGCATAACCGATGGTCGAAACGTTATCGGTGTCGACGGCGCGATAGAGAATGTGTACTGATCCATTCAGATCGATAGTCGCTGGATTGAGAACACCGCGCGCTTCCCAATTTATGTCTTTTCGCGGTATGAGAATGGGATTTTTCGGCGAACGCTTTAGACAAGTTTTACTACCGTCGGGGATGATGGCATTTAGTAATTGGTCAAGTGGGATCCGGGCAATGGCACAATGTGTATCTGCACCACCATAATATAGTTCTACTACGCTTTTTGCACCAGAGCCTTTGACAAGCGCGCCGGAAGGAAAAATAATATTTGGCACCAGGCCGACTTTTTCATAAAAAGTTTCTGCAGACATGATGGATCCTTTGGTTCTACCGAGAATTCTGCGAGGATCATTTAAATCCAGGAGTACCGCTTCGATGCCGAATGTTGTGCCCGGCATGCCATAGCGCTGAATGTGAGAATAAAATACCAACCAGCCCTCCGTGGTCTTTATCGGTGGACTGCCAAGCTCGATCTGATCGCCGTCACGCCGACGGAGTGGCAGGGCAAAGTCGTGTATCCTGGTGTACCAATTTTTCCAAAATTCCGGATCGGTGATCTGATCTTCGTTATCAAACTCGACATAACAAATTTCCGCCGGTGGTTTGTCGGTGTTTACTGTGACCAGAGCGGCGATTTTTTTGCCGATTTTGGCTGGAAACAACGCCATGGCTTTTGCATTAAATGGTGTTACCAGGGCTTTCTTTTCAATTTTTTTAAAGTCTTTGGTCACGGCCATGGCTACACGAATACCATCGGCGTTGAATGGATAGTTTGAGAGGGCAGTGTAGAATATATAATATTTCGAGCCCAGTTTGGTCACACGCGGATCCTCACAACCGTATTTTTCAAAATCATATTCCGGCACAATAAATGGTTTTCGGCCGGTGAAATGTATGCCGTCCTTTGATGAGGCGTGACCGATGACCGAAACACTGCGGTGCTGGCCGTCCACAAGGTCTGGCAGTGATAGGGCGCGGTATAGGACATGTGTCAGAGCACTTTCTTTGACCGGACACCAATTGAAAGTCGCCGCCGCTTCCCACGGATGCTTTTCATTCGGCGATAGCAGAGGATTTTCAATTTCGCGAGTTACGGTAAACATGTTATTTAAAGTATAAAAGTATTAAGTATAAATGTATAAAGGTATGGAAACTACATAAAGTGATATTGGTATTATTTCATACTTTTATACTTAATACATTTATACCTTTATACTTTTCCATACTTTTCCAGCCACTCCAGCAAAGTTTGCAGCGGCAAAGTCGCAAGCCCGATATGTCGATCACCGGCACCGTAGTACAGAAATACCGTACCGTCTTTGACAACCGCGCCGGAGGCGTAAACCACGCCGGGTTTGCCGTCGTTTTCATAATGCATCTCCGGCGAAAGCAACGGTTCCGGCGAACGGTGGGTGATGTGTGACGGATCGTTCATATCCAAAAGCATCGCGCCAATTTTATATTTGCCCGGATCACGCGGATCGACCACGTTGTAAAATAGTAGCCAACCACGATCGGTTCGTATCGGAGGCGCCCCGGCGCCGCGCGTCCAGTGATCCCAGAATTTTTCTCGACCCTTGGCCACATAACCCGGCGCACCATCGCGATTGGGCATACTTTTAACATCCGGCATGTGTTCTATGTTTGTGGTGTAGGCAATGTGTGCATGATCAGTCAAACCATGAATAACAGCAAATTTGCCGTTAATTTTTTCCGGAAAAAGCACCCAGTTTTTGTTTCTTTTCGGTGACAACAGCACCGGCCTCTTCCAATTCCAACGACGATGTTTTAGATCGCGTTCGTCAATCGAAGTGACCGCCATATTCACATGGTCCCAACCTTCAAAAGCGACGTAAGTGATATATATCCGACCGTCAATAACGACAGCACGCGGATCTTCGGCGCCGCCCCAACCGCCGCCGGAAGTGTAAAAGGTGGGATCATAGGTCATCGGCCCGCGGAATGTTTTCGCATCCGGCAATCCAAAATGTCGCACTGGCACAAACACGGGATATGGCGATCGCTCGTCAAAATGGATACCATCGCGGCTAGAGGCGTGACCAATGCGCGAAATGCCGTCGGAACCCATGGCTCGATAGAACAAATGAATGCGTCCTTCATTATCCAATATGGCGCCGGGATTAAAAGTTCCTTCTAATTGCCAGAGCAATTGCCGATTCGGCGACATGATCGGATTTTTTTCGGACCGCATCAACGCCAACTGTTTGCGCACCGCCGATCTTTTGCGCAATCGAAAGAATAGCCGCAAAATTTCCCAGAGCAAGGCCAACACAATAACCGCCACCGCCGCTACGGCAATAAAATGTATGAAAGCCAGAGTGTACCAGTCGTTCATGATCGTCCGTAGCGATCGTTGACTCGGACAATATCGTCCTCGCTAAAATCGCCAAATGCAATTTCCAGAAACACGACCGCCGACTGTCCGGCCGTTATCCGATGCAATGTGCCACGCGGCACAAAATATTTTGCGCCGACCTCTAGCGGCTCTTTGACCTCGCCCAGTTCGATGGTACCGTCGCCGGAAATGATTTTCCACCACTCGTCTCTGTCGGCGTGTTTCTGCAGGCTAAATGCTTCACCGGCTTTTACCGTAATGATTTTGACCGTACAAGGTTCGTTTAAAGTAAAACGTTCAAATGAACCCCACGGCCGTTCTTCGCGATAGGAGGTTGGAGTTTGTGTCATCGGCCTTTGCCCAATTATACCTTCTTTTCCACACGATTTCCCGACACTTATCCACAATTGGTTTCGATTGATTGAAACTAATGACTGATCGCAATACCACTGACATTTTTTGTGCCGGCTTGGCGCAATGTCTCCATTGCCGCTGTCATGGTACTGCCTGTTGTGACTACGTCGTCGATAATGATGATAGGTCGGCTTTCGGCAGATAGGTCGCATGTAGCGGTGAAAATGCCGGTGGCGGCAGCGATGCGACCAGCGCGACCTTGGAGGGCCGATTTCGGACTGTCTTTGACGCGCTCTAGTAGATCTGTGCGTATCTCTAAGTCTCGCTCTTGCAAAAATTGCGGTGACAATGATCGGAGCACCAACTCGCATTGATTGTAGCCGCGTTCCTTGCGGCGCTTTTTGGAGAGGGGAATCGGTACCAATATCGCCGAGTGAATTTCCAGCTGGTCAATTTTTTTGGCCAAAGCATAACCGGCGATTGCCGCGCCATGTCGACTTTTAAAACTTTTAATTTCCTTTACCATGGCCATTGCTTGCGGATGTTGGTAATGAAAGATTGCTTGGATGTTCGGATATGCCTCTTCATTCCAACGTGGCACCGTCGCGTAAAATTTTTTCGGTGACAAATTCACTATTGCCGCGTCATCATCGCGCCGCGGAAAAATGAAATCAAATATTATTAGTAGTATTTCTTTTAAAATTTTCATTTAATTTTTACTCCTTGACAAAAAATAATATTTTTTGCTATACTTTTAATACATGGCCTTCGGGCTCCGGCGATTCATGCGAATCGCTAGATCAAGATAATGTTTTGTGCAGAAAAGCAGTCAGAATAAATTCCTGACCGCTTTTCTTATTATTGTAAATGTGTCTTCACCGACGACCGTCATGCGTTCATGCAATCTTTTTATGTCAAAAGTTATCAATTGCGATAGCAGGACTTGTCTTCTTACTTTGTCCATGGCGTGGCAATCAAGAAAATAGCGGTGCTGTCTTGTTTTTAGAGTTAACGGTAGCCCGACAAATGTATTTGGACTTAGTTTTTTTAGTATCAAAACCGGTCTCAAAAATTTTTCTCCTTTTCCGTCTTGT
>JAGWNR010000120.1 GCA_028871265.1 Patescibacteria group bacterium | reverse complement strand
ATCGGTAACAAACTGCGTGTAAATATTCTCTAATTAATAGCCGTTGACTATATAGCCAACCTAAAAAGCTTACTTTGAAACTTTTATCGCCTTTGGTTTTCCCAAGGCGTTTTTTGATTCTTTTGATATACTTGACTCATGTACATCGAGGACTCCCAGCTCAATAAATTTATTCTTGATTCCGGACTGGTTTCAAAAACCGATTTGGAGCAAGCCAACAAAGAAGCCGAAAAGAAGGGTATGCGTGTCGGGGAAGTCCTGGTCAACAAAGGCAAAATAACCGAAGACAATTTGCGCCGAATGCAGGCGTACGTTCTGGGAATTCCCTTTGTCGACCTTAAAACAAAAAAAATACCTTTTGAAATTCTATCGCTCATTCCTGAACCAATCGCCAGAAATCACAATATCGTCGCCTATAAAAAATCCGACGATGGTTTAGAAGTAGCCATGCTGGATGTAGAAGACCTGTCAGCTATCGACTTTATCAAAAAGAAAGTCAATTTGAAGGTTTTGCCACGTCTAACTGATACCGATTCTATAAAAAATGCCATAATTCAATACCAAAAATCTCTCAAGGCTGAATTCGGCGATATAATCCAAAAAGAATCGGAAACATTGAAAACCATCGCCGAAGAAGATGGTCAAACCGCTTCGGAAGAAGATTTGAAGAAAATCGCCGAAGATTTGCCGGTTGTACGCATCGTTGACACACTGCTAAAGCACGCTATTTTGCAAGACGCTTCTGATATTCATATTGAACCGCAAGACGGCCAACTACTGGTTCGTTATCGCATTGACGGACTTTTGCGCGACGCCATGGTTCTGCCCAAAAACGCCGAACCTTCTATCACAGCCCGTATAAAGGTGTTATCTAACTTGAAATTGGACGAAAAACGTTTACCCCAAGACGGTCGTTTCAAAATTGACGCCAACGGTGAAAAAGTTTCTTTTCGTGTTTCAATTTTGCCAACATATTATGGTGAAAAAACTGTCATGCGCCTCCTGCGAGAAAATGTTTCCGGATTTACTTTGGAATATTTAGGCTTCCACGGCGTCGGATTAGAGCGTATTCATGAAGCGCTAAAGAAAACCACCGGTATGATCCTCACCACCGGTCCTACCGGTTCCGGCAAAACCACCACGCTTTATACTATGCTGGATATCGTCAATACGCCCGACGTTAACATTTCAACTATTGAGGATCCGATTGAATATCAAATGAAGCGTATCAATCAGACACAGGTTAGGCCGGAAATAGGTTTTACCTTTGCCGACGGCTTGCGCACACTGGTTCGTCAGGATCCGGATGTAATCATGGTCGGCGAAATTCGTGACAACGAAACGGCTAGTTTGGCCGTAAATGCCGCTCTTACCGGTCACTTGGTTCTTTCTACTCTGCACACTAATTCAGCCGCCGGATCAATGCCGCGTCTCATTGATATGAAAATTGAACCTTTTCTGCTGGTTTCTACACTGGATATCATTATCGGTCAGCGTTTGGTGCGCAAATTGAATGAAAACAAAGAAAAATATTTTATGAACAAAGACGATCTAGCCACATTACAGAAATCAGTCGATCTAGATCGGGTTCTCACGGTGCTCAAGGAAGAAAAAATAGTCAAACCGGCTGAAACTTGGGACAAAATCCCGTTTTATCGACCAGCCGACGGCAAAGAAGATGAGGGTT
>JAGWNR010000016.1 GCA_028871265.1 Patescibacteria group bacterium | reverse complement strand
AATTTTGGTAATTTTGTGGGCTGTCGGATTCATTGGCTTCCACGTTATTTCCTGGTTTATTCAGCTACTCCTGGTAGCGGCAATCATTTTGGTGCTTATACGCATCATCCAAGGCCGTAATCCGATTTAATGAAAAACTTCCGGCCAAAGTTTGTTATACTGACAATATTATAAGCATAAAAATATTGTCATGTCTCACCATCACAAACTTCATGAGTTTGCCAAATTTCTATCCGGCCTAGTTTTAGGTGATTTCATTTGCAGCTGGTGGCTATATGCTGCAAAATTATTACCGGTGCATTTTATCGGTGCAAATATAACTGTAGGAATGATTATGCCATGGATGATTTTTGACGCGGCTCTATTTATCGTCCTTGTCCATTACGGCTGGCACATTGGCAAGACGCCAACCTTGAGCCGATCGACCTTTTTTGTCCTGGTCGGCATTATTTTGGGCGCTGTCGCTTTGGCTCATTTGATTCGCCTATTCTTTGGCGTCGATATCGTCATCGCCGGCTGGACAGTGCCGCTCTGGCTATCGTGGATCGGCACGGCAGTGGCAGCGTACCTTTCATATATGAGTTTTCACTTGTCCATTTCCAAAATTAAATAATTCGCTCCAAACAGTGAAAAAGCCACTCTATATGAGTGGCTTTTTCTTAGACCAGACTGGTCGAACTACTTGGTTTCACCTTCTGGCTTTGGCTCTGTTGCGGGAGCTGGATTTTGAGTCGGTTTGTTGTCTTTCATATTCGTTTCGTCAGAGACGATAGATTAAGCTGACAATAATTCGACCTTGAAGACTATAATGGTAGCACACTTTGCAACAGAAAAAATACATGGACACATATTGCATAAAAGGCAAGATTTACAGGCAATTTAATCCTTATTATAAGCCATCAGTACAAGGTCTGACCTTGTACTGTATAAGGTCCAACCTATGTAAATACAAGGTCTGACCTTGTATAATACAACCATGTTCCGAACATTCATCGCCATTATAATTATAGTGATTTTGGCCGTCGCCGCCGGTTCAATCATGTTACGTGCCAATCGGCCGTCACTTTTGCCTCCTATCCCCGAGGTTCCAAACACTCCGGCCACATCTACTAACCATGCTTGTACCATGCAGGCCATGCAATGCTCTGACGGCACCTGGATTAGTGCCAGCGGCCCTAATTGCCAGTTTGTTTGCCCCGCTCCGGCTGCCACTTCAACTAGATAAGATAAAAAGAAAAGCGCGGAGGTTCATTTCCGCGCTGTGATTGTTTAGATTGGTAATATTGATTTTCACCAACCGTATTCCGATGTCGGCTCTAGAGGCAACTTATCGGATGGAAGTCGTGGAAAATTCAATTGTTCTTCAGAACCGTTGATGTTTTTGAAGACAACTTTTCCACCAACTGAACGATGTTCAACAATGACAGAATAGATTGTCAGAGCTTCACGAAGAACTTCAACTGTGGAATTTCTACCCGTCTTGACCATAACTTTTTCAAGCTCTTGCCAAGCTTTGGGTGGAAACAGCAAGGTTATTTGTCTTGATTGATCCTGCCTCGGATGATCAACAATACCACTTATCTTGCTTGGGAAAAGACCCAGATGTTTTAATATATCATTCATAAACCAGTCTTTTGTTTTGTTTGTTTACAGACAACTGACAACAGTATATAAACATTTTTGATTAAGTCAAGAGGTACAACTTTGTTTTTTGACTTACAATTCAAACATGCAAAAACCTCAAATTTCCCTCACCACCCCGATATCCAAAATCAGCCGCGTTTTGCCTGGCCAGGCTCGGGCACTCTCGCGCCTGGGCATCGAAACTGCCGGCGATCTCCTCTATCATTTTCCAGTACGTTACGGCGACACCGCCGAGATAAAAAATATTGGCAGTTTAGTACGCGGCGAAACGGCGGTCGTCTTTGGTAAAATTTCAAAATTAAAGACCAGCAAGGGTTTCCGCAGCAAAATTCCTATGGGAAGTGCAATTGTCGAGGATGAGAGCGGCTCTGTCCAGTGCGTTTGGTTCAACCAGCCATATTTGGCCAAAATGTTCGGTGAAGGCACGCTAGTTAGGATTGAAGGAAAAGTCAGCCAGAAGAAAAGCAAAATGGAAAAAGCAAAATGGAAAAATGAAAATCAAAATTTAAAAGCAGAAAACGAAATAACTGTCGAATATGAAGATGACAATGAACGCGCAGGTATGGCTTCTTTTGAGAGACCTCAAGCAGCCGGTCATCTCTTCTTCTCCAATCCAAAAATTGAAAAAGTCGACAAACTACCCATCGGTGTTGGCGACTCGCTCTTTGGCGCAAACGGTCCCGAACACAATCTATTTCCCGTCTATCCCGAATCCCGCGGCGTATCCTCCAACTGGATTTATCATGTCCTTCAAAAAATTTTAAAGAGCGGCATAATTGAAAGCCTGGACGATCCTTTACCAAAAGAAATATTAGCCAAATACAATCTGCCATCTTTGCATAGCGCTCTCATTTGGATCCATGTGCCATTGAAAAAAAGCGACGCCGAGGCCGCACGTAAACGCTTTGCTTTCGAAGAAATCTTCTTTATTCAATTATTAAAACAAGCCACCAGACGCGCCTACGAAGCCAACCCCGCCTTTTCCATAGAAACAGACGACAAAGCTATAAACGAATTTGTTCGGCGTTTTCCTTTCCCTGCCACCGAGGCCCAGTACTCCGCCATTGCCGCCATTATCGCCGACATGCGTCGCGGCAAACCAATGTCGCGCCTCTTGGAAGGTGATGTGGGCAGTGGCAAAACTGCCGTCGCCGCCGCGGCCGCCTACGCCGCCGTCACTTCGCGACCAATTGGCCGTCAAACCGGCCACCTCCAGGTCGCCTATCTCTGCCCTACCGAAATTTTGGCCACGCAACATTTTGAATCTTTTATCCAATATTTTTCATACCTCGGCATAAACGTCGGTCTCATTACCGGTTCCGGCTGTCGTAAATTTCCTTCAAAAGTGAACCCGAAAAGTTGGACCGATATTTCGCGCACCCAATTGTTAAAGTGGGTCCACGAAGGCGATATTCCCATTCTAATCGGCACTCACGCCATTATCCAAAAATCCGTCGAATTCAAGCATCTGGCCATGGCCATCATTGACGAGCAACACAGATTTGGTACGCGTCAAAGAGCGGAATTAGTGAGGAAGAATACTGGAAAGAAAGCTGGAATACCTTTCGAGGCGACTTTCGCAGCGCGACGGCACGAGAAGGAACCGCGCGGCGAGCCAGCCGCGACGGTGTTCGCCGAGAAGGGTGTTCCTGCTTTCTTTCCGCATGCCCCTCATTTATTATCCATGACCGCCACACCAATCCCCCGCACCCTGGCGCTCACTCTATACGGCGACCTTGACCTCACTCTCCTCGATCAAATGCCCGCCGGTCGGAAACCTGTCAAAACCGAAATAGTTACTCCGACAAAACGCGCTGATATGTATGAAAAAATCCGCGACGAGCTCACCGCCGGCCGCCAAGCCTACGTCATCTGTCCGCGCATTGACGAACCAGATCCAGACAAAGAGCTGGCACTAGAAGCAAAATCAGTCAAAGCCGAAGCCAAGCGTCTCAAAAAATCAATTTTCCCTGATCGGGAAATCGGTGTTCTCCATAGCAAAATGAAGCCAGACGACAAAGATCGAGTCATGCTGGATTTCAAAGCCGGCAAAATCGACATTCTCTGCGCCACCTCGGTCGTCGAGGTAGGCGTCAACGTACCGAACGCCACCATGATTGTGATCGAGGGTGCCGAGCGATTTGGTCTCGCCCAGCTCCATCAACTGCGCGGCCGTGTCATTAGGAGCGAACACCAAGCGTATTGTTTCGTCATTGTCGAAAAAGCCGGCGGTAAAACTTTGGCACGGCTAAAAAATTTCACCCGGGCGAAAAATGGTTTTGAGCTGGCTGAATTTGATCTGGCTTTGCGTGGCGCTGGCGATCTCTCTGGACTAAAGCAATGGGGCATTTCAGACATTGCCATGGAAGCCTTGAAAAATTTGAAAATGGTTGAGGCTGCTCGCACCGAAGCGGCGCACCTCCTGGACACCGATCCGACATTTACGCGATTCCCCTTGGTCAAAAAAGAATTAGAAAAAAGGAAAAGTAATGCCGTGCATTTTGAATAGATGATTTTTTATTTGTCCGCCCTCTAGGATTCGAACCTAGGACCCCAGAGGTATAAGCTCTGTGCTCTAACCAACTGAGCTAAGGGCGGTTAAATCAAAAATAACACAAAAAACACTTCTTTCAAAACTACCTAAATATCGAAACTTTATACCAACCCCTCGATCGGCGTATCTGATTTTTTTGGTTGAACGCCGTGAGCGACCAGAATGGCTTCAAATTCGTCGCGCTCAATGGTCTCCTTTTCAACGAGACGCTTGGCAATGGCATCGAGAAGTGTTCGATGCGTCGACACGGCTTCCTCGGCACGCTTTTTCGCTTCGGCCATTATGCGCGACACTTCGGCATCAATTTCATCGCCCGTTTTCGCCGAATATTCTTTTTCTTCCAAACCTTGTCCGAACAGTGCCCGCGCCTCCGAACCTTCAAATGCCATCGCGCCCAGTTTGTCCGACATGCCATATTTCGTCACCATATCGCGCGCCAGTGCCGTTGAAACCTGCAAATCATTCGATGGACCAGTCGTTACGTCACCAAACAGCGCCTTCTCCGTCACATAGCCGCCCAGTGACATGGCAATCGTATCCAAAAAGGCTTTTTTCGATTGCAATTTTCGTTCTTCCAAAGGTAGATGTAAAGTATAACCGCCGGCTCGACCGCGCGCGATAATCGAAATTTTGTGCACCGGATCGCAATGTTCCAAAACTGACCCAACCAGAGCATGACCGGCCTCATGATATGCAGTGATTTCCTTTTCTTTCTTTGACAAAATATGACTCTTGCGTTCTGGGCCAAGCATTACTTTTTCGATTGCACGAACAAGATCATATTGTGATACTTTGGTTCGATTCTCGCGTGCCGCCAAAATGGCACCCTCGTTCATGAGCGAATACAAATCCGCACCGGAAAATCCCGGCGTCCGTTCAGCCACTACCTTTAAATTGACATCTTCGGCAAACGGCTTTTTGCGCGAATGAATTTTGAGAATCTCCTCACGATCGCCCCTGTCAGGCAAATCAATCGTCACTCTTCGATCAAAACGACCTGGTCGGAGCAGCGCTGGGTCCAATACATCCGGTCTATTCGTGGCCGCCATGACCACAATCTTTTCATTCGGCTCGAATCCGTCCATTTCTACCAGTATCTGGTTCAAGGTCTGCTCACGCTCATCATTACCGCCACCAACACCACCGCCACGCACCCGGCCAACCGCATCGATCTCATCGACAAAAATAATCGCCGCGGGACTCTGTTTTGCCATTTTAAACAAGTCGCGCACACGTGACGCACCGACACCGACGAACATTTCCACAAATTCCGAACCAGAGATTGAAAAGAATGCCACACCGGCCTCACCAGCCACAGCTCTGGCCAAAAGCGTTTTACCGGTACCTGGCGCACCCATAAGCAACACCCCTTTTGGAATCTGTGCGCCAATATCCAGAAATTTCTTTGGATTTTTCAAAAAATCGACCACTTCAGATAGCTCCTGTTTTGCCTCCTTGGCTCCAGCCACGTCCTTGAACGTCACTTTTTCCTTTACGTCATCCGGCATAGTTATGCGTGCTTTCGATTGGCCAAAAGAAAAGACTTGCATACCAGCACCACGCATCTGTCGCGACATAAACCAAATGAGCAGTAATACAAATAATAGAGAACCGATTACCGGTGACAAATCTTCAAACCAAATTAACCAGCCCGATGGTTGCTCGACACTGATATCGATTGCTTTCAATTGTGCCGGAGTGATTCCGTATGCAGATAGTGTAGAAGATAATGATACGCCAGTCTCCTTTTGTGTAGTTTTGATCGAGCCATCTCTATATACTGCACTGACCGTATCGCCCGAAACGCTAATCGAAGCAATCGAGCTAGAGGCGACATCGGCCGCCAGCCGCGTCAAGGTGATTTGTGTGCCCGGTGCAGTAGTTTGTGAAATGGCGGAATAAATACTCACCACTAGAAAAAGCACCACTAATCCGGCTGTAGTCATACTCAGCCAATTCCAGCGTGGCGGCTGTGTGCCACTGCGTTTTTCTCGCGGATCGCCTGGCGCACGCATTGGCGGCTCTTTATTACCGTTATTCATAGTTCCATTAGGATTCATATAGTTATGATTATACACAGAAAACAAAATTTCGCTATGCGAGCAATGCGTATATTAATAACGTCACACTTTTAAAAAGATTTCTCCAGGTCTACTCTAAACTCAGGTCTACTCTTGCCATAGGTCACACCTGGCAAAAGTAAAAGCCGCGCGGTTGCCCGAGCGGCTTGTGAAGATTGTATAAATTTACAGTGGAACGATTCGATCAATTCCAGCATGAAGCCATGATTTAAGTTTAATTATGACTCGGCTAAAGCGGCTAAAACGACGAATACCTTCGCGTTCAGTAATGCGAACTAGCCCGTGCTTGCGACAAGTTGCAAAAATATGAATTTCATACCAAATTTTGCCCTCTCGGGAAATTGGTGGTGAAGCAAGCCATGCCAAGCCACAATATCTCCATGCAACATGATTTGACAAGCGAGGCTTGAGTTCGCGAGCATTTGCAGGCAATTCTGAACGATAATATGGTCCCCAGACGCCGTAACTTCGACTACGAGATTTGCCGCAAATCGGACATGGTTGTGTTGTTTTTCCTTCAACTGCCTGTGTATCCAAGGACACAGAGGATGTGTCAAGGATGTTGTTTGCCTCAGAAACCGCACGTGCGAGGAATTCACTCATAATTTTTGATTTTTCAAGGTGGAGGTTCAAGAACTTTTACAAAACTGTTTTAAATGGTATCATTTGAAAGTCGAAAAGTCAAATCCGTTATCCGCAATCACTTATATTTCATTTTTTCAACCCTCGAAATTTGCTTGTACTCTGTCGGGATTTTCACAAAACCCTCCCTACAAGGCTTCAGTCGGGCTTTGGAAAATCCAACGACATAGTACCGCGCAAAGGATTCTCGGGTCTCAAAAATAAAATATAAGTGCTTGCAATGAACAGTATGTCACTTATCGAAAACCGCAAAATCCATTTTGACTATGAAATCCTCGAAACGTTCGAGGCGGGTTTGGTATTGCTGGGCACGGAGGTCAAAGCACTGCGCGGCGGTAAGGGATCGCTCATTGGCGCGTATATAATAGTGCGTGGTGGCGAAGTCTTTGCATCCGGCATGGACATCCCCGCGTACCAAGAGAAGAATGCGCCGACAGGTTACGACCCAAAACGCCTGCGCAAATTGCTCCTGGCCAAATCGGAAATCGCTAAACTGGCTGAAATCGAGTCGAAAAAAGGCTTGACAATCGTGCCAATTTCGATTTACAATAAAGGTTCTAAACTCAAGGTTGAAATCGCCGTCGTCCGCGGCAAAAAACTTCATAATAAAAAGGAAAGCCAGAAAGCCCGTGACGTCTCCCGCGAACTCCGCCGCGAGTATAGTGATCGTTGAAAATAATATATGGGGATGACAGGCCTCGACAAACAGGTTCCGTCCTCTCGCGCGATGGGAGCACCGTTAACTCCTAAATCTGACGGACACGACAACTGCAAACTCGGTTGCCAAGGGTAGGGTTGTTTCGCCGTATTTTTCGGCGAACTCCTTTGCTTTCGCGCTCGCTTAATCTTTAGGCCAGCTCGGCGCTTTCTCACTCTCGGCCGCACAGTGATGAAAGTGATATAACCGCGGTCTCTAGATCAGTTCCCTTCCCGGCTCTGATCCAAACGTTTCGGGAATCGTACTCTGCACATTTCGTTCGCTTTACGAGTGCAAGGTATTAAAGGCTTTCGCCTCAAAGCGACCTATCATCGTAGAAGCGTCCGGACAGCCCGGTTGCACCTGGGTTCAACTCCCAGCATCTCCACTGCTTCGCTCTCACTACGTTCGAGCTACGCAGTGCAAGCACAAAAACCACTTCTTCAATGAAGTGATTTTTGTTATAAGCGAAGCAGTGTTCTGCGTAGCCTTTGGCGGAGCAGAACGTTATAATTACAAATATGTTTTACGTTTATATTTTAAAAAGCAAAAAAGATAATACTCTCTATAAAGGTTTTACAGAAAACTTGAAAAAACGTTTTGTTAAACATAATTCAGGCGAAGGTTCTATTTATTCAAGCACAAAGAAACCTTATGAACTAATCTGGTATTGCGCTTTCGCAAACAAGAGAAAAGCTTTGAAATTTGAGAGGTATTTGAAACATGGGTCTGGTTATGCTTTTACAAACAGGCACTTTATTTGACAAGCCAAATACAGCATGTTAACATATTAACAGCAGTTTTGAGGTATTCCTGCCTTCAAAGAAACAACAGGACAAAGGTGAAACGCCTTTTTGAAAATTATGTTCAAGCTATTATCTAAAGATATTGATACCAACGATGATTTGGCGAAACTCCAGAATGACGTCAATGATTTTCTCAAAGAAAATCCCGGGGCAACGGTTCAGTGGCTCCAGAGTTCTGGTGGTTCGCAACACTTTTTTCACACCCAATTAACGGCGATCATCTCGTTATTACCCCCTAAATCCTGATGCTTTAATTTCAGGTAAGCTCGACTCACAAGGTCGAGCTTTCTTCTTTTATACAACCCTGAAAACCCCACAATCGCCTCAGACGCTTCAAAAACCCAAGGATAGAGCTGGTTCCAACTTTGGCTCACCATCTCCACAAAATTAAGGAACGAAGTGACTATAATTTTGTAGTCCTTATCAGGATCTACGAGATGCTGCAGTAATCTGCAGCGCCACAGCTTGACAAAAAACATCATATATGCTATCATTATAGGTAGCAGTTTTGAGGTATTCCTGCCTCCAAAGAAACAATAGGACGAGGGTGTAACGCCTTCTTTGAAAACTTATGTGTATAGAACCTTTGTCGGCTACAAACATCACATTATCCATACAATATATTGAAGGAAAACCACTGATTGTTATGGTGGTTGATGGCGAACAATACATTATGCTTACAGTAAAACGGAACATACTAGCAGCCAAAACTGTTGAAGCTTTACGGAATGATTTCAGCGTGAACAGGACCGTTATTGGAATCGCTTTCAACTACAAGGAAAGTGTTCAAAACAACAAGCTCGTTATTTTTTCTGACCCAACAATTAATGGAATCTACGTCCCCTATGAAAATCTTATAGGGGAAATTAGACAAATGCTGGGTAAGTAGATTTCTGACCTTCACAAAGATTGACCTTCCCGGTCCTTCTGGTGAAGGTCTTTCTTTTTTATACTGTTCTTTTATCGCATTTGCGCACAGTAATTTTCACTCGGCTGTTCCCTTTTTTGTGGAGCAGCCGATTTTTTAATTACATGGTAATTATCTCAATTTTGTGTTAAGATAATTTTATTATGGTCACTACTCTCAACAAAGAAAAATAT
>JAGWNR010000119.1 GCA_028871265.1 Patescibacteria group bacterium | reverse complement strand
GGTGAGGTGAGGAAAGAAAAACCCCCGTCTTTCGACGAGGAGTTTTGTGATTGTTTCACCGCAACTAGTGTTTTACCCAATGAACCGGTATTTTGTCCCGTCAGGACGGACGACGAATACGCGGTCTTGGATGCCTTGCTCACTTTGTCCACCAGACTGGTTTGTGGGCTGGGTCTTTTCAAGTTCAGCCAAACGTTCACGTCCGGCAGCTTGAGCAATTGGTTCACTGTCGAATTCACCGGGGAGTGGATAGAAGGCATCATCGCCACCTTCAAACGTGTCGTATCCAACTATCTTCCATTTTTTATTTGTCATTGTTTGCCTTTCGTTTTGTTGTTGATGGTTTATTTCGTCAAAACTACAATTTTTCTACTCCTTATATTATAACATATATATAATAAAATTGCAAGTACATTCAAACTCTGCGTCATCTGAGCTATAATATCCTTATGAAACAACACGTAATTGGTATAATTGGCTGGTACGGCGTCGTCGCGACAATAGCGGCATATTTTCTGGTCAGTTTTTCCTTACTTCAAGCCACAAGTCTTTGGTATCAAGGACTGAACCTCACCGGTGCTCTCGGTGTGACTATTGAGACATGGGTTAGACGTGATTATCAGCCGTTTTGGCTCAACCTCATTTGGGCAATTATTGCCGCTGTGGCGATCATAAATGTGATTGTTCGTTGGTGAAATTGGCGCAGTAAATTATTTCTTTATCGGTTTCTTTTGAAAATTGAGCATCCATTCGACGCCGTATTTATCTGTGACAACACCAAAAACTCCACCCCAGAATTGTTCCGACTGGTCCATGAAGACATCGCCGCCTTGCTTGAGTTTATCAAAAATGCCGCGGAGTTCGTTTTCACTTTCACATTCCAAGGCCAATCCGACATTGTCGCCAATAACAGCTCGATCGCGCATCATATCGGAACCAAAAAACATTATTTTGTTGGCGGTTAAAGTGGAATACATGATTAGATCTTGTTTGTCGGCGGGCATTTCTTTACTCATGGGACTGTCACCAATGGTCGAAAATTCGACCTTGCCACCGAGAATGCTTTGATAAAATTGCATCGCTTCACGACAAGCATTATCATTAAATTTTATGTATGGTGCCAGTTTTGACATAGTAGTTTCAAATTATTTAGTAAAATTTTTATGTAATTATTTTCCTTCATATGCTTCTTTGAGGGTGGCTATATCAAACTTTGTCATACTTAGCATTGCTTGCATAGCTCGTGCCGCACCGGCTTTGTTGCGACCGCCGATGTATTTGGTCAAGTCGGAAGGCACGACCTGCCATGTGATGCCGAATTTATCTTGAATCCAACCGCATTGACTGGGACTGCCACCATCTGCCGCAAAGGCATCCCACAGACCATCAATTTGCTTTTGGTTTTTACAATCGACAACAAATGAAACCGCGCCGGTAAAATGAGTGTCAAAATTTTCCGGCTTGCCACCGTTTAGTGCAGTGAAATCAGTATCAAGAAGTCGAAAGGAAACTGTCATGGCCGAACCGTCTGGTTGACCGGAGGCGCTAGCCGAGTTTTCATCATATCGCATAACGGATCCAAGTTTGGCTTTTGACGCACCGAAAACTTTTTTGAACGTCTCGACGTAGAATTTGGCCGCCTCTTCGGCTTCGTGGTCAAACCAGAAAAATGGTGAAATAGTGTTCATAATGGTTTTTTTAAATGATT
>JAGWNR010000118.1 GCA_028871265.1 Patescibacteria group bacterium | reverse complement strand
ACATGGTAATTAAACCGGCCTTGTCCAAGACCGTCAAATAACTCTCAACCAATTTGCGCGGCGCCACCGAAACACTGGCGGTATGGTGATTGTTCGTCAAAGGAGACCTGATAAGGTCAAAGTAAAATACTGCTTCAGCCGCCGGTAGTGGAACATTTTCTTCTAACCTCAAGGCTATATTTTCGTGAATTTCCGCCGCCGTACCAAACGGAACTTGTGTCTTGAACAAATACATTCTCTCTTCCGGCAGTGAAGCTTTGACATAAGTTACCTTGAGCTCATTTGCCAGAGATCGGACCGCTTCAACGACAGCCTTTTCATCTAAAATAACGCCCGCCTCGATAGCGCCTTTTGGTAATGGTTTAGTTCCGAAACGATCCAATTCTATTCCATGACGCGTGTGTCTATACATGAGACAATGAACCGATGTGTCTGATATATCAATACCGGCATATGGCATTTCCAAAAATTTTGGCGGCGGAAATAACTTGAAAAAGGTCGAAGACTTCATGGCTATATTGTAACGTACTTGTGGTTTTGGTTAAAGTGAAGATTGTGGACTTTTACTCTTGCGACTCATCCAATATTCTCTGACAACCGGAACAAGCGAGATAATGATAATAACAATTACCAGCGGCGTTATATATGATCCGGCGTTTGGAATAGTTGCTCCCAATGCATAGCCCAAGATTGATACTCCAACCGACCACAAAATACCGCCGATTATATTGTAAGACAAAAATGTTCGATATTTCATTTGGCCGACACCGGCTAAAATCGGCGCGAAAGTCCGGACAATCGGCACAAATCTGGCTAGAATAATGGTTTTCTTGCCGTACTTTTCATAAAACCGCTCCGAGCGTTCGATGTGTTTTTTGTTAAAGAAAAAAGAGTTTTCTTTGGTGAAAATGCGACGACCAACATGTCGACCAAAAGTGTAGCCGACACTGTCGCCCAAAATTGCCGCTACTGCCGCACCAATGAAAAGTCCTGCCGGTGAAAGCAAGCCTTGTGAAGCCAAAAACCCGGCGGTAAAAAGCAATGAATCACCCGGCAAGAAAAAACCGAAAAACAGGCCCGATTCAGCGAATATGATAAAAAGTACGCCAATGAGCCCAACGGCTTTGATAATAACGATAGGACTGGTGAGGGTGTGGATGAGTTGGAGCATTGAAGTAATGATAAATGACAAAATCTAAATGACAAATCAATGTCAAAGTTCAAAGAATTAAAATTTGGATTTTGAGCTTTGGATTTGATTTGTCATTTGAGCTTTGAAATTTGGATTTAATTCATGCCGCCTGCGTGCCGGGAGCGATCGAAGCGTTTGGCTCGAGTAATGAAAAATTGCCGGCGCCATCAGACACTGCGAATAACATACCATTTGATTCCAAACCTTTTATAGTGCGCGGCTCCAGATTGGTTACAAACATACATGTCCTGCCTACCAAAGTAGCCGGGTCAGGGAAAAATGTCGAAATACCGGAAATAATCTGTCGCGGCGCCGGCTCCAATTTACTCTTACGACCGGCTTCATCCGGCACTTCCCTAACCTCGCCGAAATCAACACTCAATTTCAAAAGCTTGTCGGTATTCGGCACTTTTTCCGCCGCCAAAATTTTGCCGGCTTTTACTTCTACTTTTTTAAAATCTTCATAAGTGATCATGTTACATATAATACACAATAATTAACCTGATTTCTAATTAGAAATTATTCTCCA
>JAGWNR010000015.1 GCA_028871265.1 Patescibacteria group bacterium | reverse complement strand
ACAGCACGGCGGCGATTGGTGCGCATGGCGCGGAGGCTCGAGCCCAGAAAAACGCTATTACTACCAAAGCGACGCGACAGGCGGTCGATGGTTTGGTGAACAACACGTGAAGCGGACAGATGCGCCGGCAGTGCAAAGAGACTTGCCGTCGCCATCTCTGCCGTACATATGTCGGAGAGCGATATGCCTGTGGCGCGATAGAGACGACCGGAATGAAATATTTTTTGAAAGTGTGGTCGGATGGCTGCGAGGATCAAATCAGGTTCGGCTGATAGATCTGGCAGATCTGTTTCGCCGCGCACGTATAAAAAATCCTGGGTCTTTAGGAAGAATGAAGCATGTCCGGCCAAAAGTCCCTGGCCGCGCAATCTAGCGCAAGCATCCTCCACATGACAGGATAGTTCCGACCACAGCCTCACGATGTCCGACGTCGGTGGATAGAATGTCGCAGTGTCCTGGATAGAGCTGGGCAGGCGCGTCGCTGTTTCCAATTCCTTTACAAAATTTCCATTGAGTTCCTCGTATATTTCTGCGAGAGGTTTGTCGCAATTTTCGCGCACCCAGGCATGGTCTTTTTGTGCCAGATCAAGCGCTGTTGAGATACCCAAATTTCGCAGATACACCGTCGTTGACGAGCCAATTCCCCACACTTTACCTATCGGCAAATCGCGCAGAAATCCACTGATCGAGCCACGGCCAATAATCGTAATGCCGGCGGGCTTTTTCCATTTTGAAGCGATCTTGGCCGTCACCTTGTTCACACCGAGTCCAACAGAAAAAGTGATACCCAACGATTGGTGCAATTCGGTCTGTATCACTCGCGCTAGATCATGACAAGTCTCTCCAGGCTTTCTCTTGACTTGTGAAAGATCTGCAAAGCATTCGTCGATGGAATATTCCTCAACTTTGTCCGAAAATTTTCTGACAATGGAATACATCCTGCGCGCGTACTGACGATACATCCGGTAGTCTGATGGCAGGACAACTACATCCGGATAATAACGACGGATATCGCGTGTGCGCATGCCGCGCGTAATACCAAGTGCCTTTGCGCCGGGGTTCATCGATGTGGCAATGCCGCGCTCTTCGCCCGTCACCGCCGCACGACCACGCAGATCAGGCCGCCTAGCCAACTCGCACGACACAAAAAATCCATCCCCGTCTACATGTAAAATTGCCCGCGGAAATTCGGCGTCTGTATTCGTGGCCGCATTCAACTTGGCCTTTTGTTTTTTCTTTAACTGACTCATGCCTCTATTATAAGTGAACAAAGGTTCACTGGGAATGAGATGGTGGATTGAACCCCATATGTCCCGCTTTCTTTACAGGTTCTTCGATCAGTTTGTCCAGGATGCGATAGATAGCGTTTATGTGCCTGTTCTGAAGCTTCTGTTCCCTTTCGATCTCCTTGACTTTATTTCCAAGCTCTTTGTTCGAAGCGATCATTTCTCGCAATTTGATGAAAGCCCTCACGATGTACACGCTCATCTCGATCGCACGCTCACTCCGAAGCACTGCAGAAAGCATGGCCACTCCGTGCTCGGTGAAAACGTAAGGTAAAAACCGTGGATCGCGGTGTTTCTGGGAACCGGTCGCAATTTGCGACCGGTTAAATAATTCAATCTCTTCAAGGGTAAGTTGGAACATAAAATCAGCAGGAAACCTTGTAAGATTACGTTTAACTTGCTCATTGAGACGCTTTGTCGTCACCCCATACAGCTCCGCCAAGTCGGCATCGAACATGACCTTGACGCCGCGGATGATGAATATTCGCTGGCTGATGGCTTCTGTTGGTATCAATTCTCTTGTATACATGGTTATATAAGTATGATTATAGGTATCAAATCAAACCATTGGCCTCGAGCATTGACGTCATAATTTCCACATGTGTCGGCTCTCTCCCTTCCTTTTCGCATGTTCGCATAAGCCTGCACACAGGGCAATTATCGTCCTCATAATCATTACTGCTGACTAAAAATTCTTCTTTTTTGAAAATTTTTTGCTTTTTCATACCCACATTTTAGCAATATGGGTATTAAGAAAGATTAAAAAAATATTAAAGAAAAGTTAAAATCTTAAATTAGTGAGGTTTCATAAGGCTTTTAAAGTGTTATTCCATAGCTTTATCAACGAAATGTACGTAATAACCACTACACATTGGATGTATCTGTAATAAATTTGACATCCTCATAAAAAACCGTATGGTAGAGAAAGACACAAAACAAAAAACGAAAGGTTGAACAATGACAAAAGAACACTATATGTTAAATCGCGTCCAAGGCTGCCTTTTGGGCGCGTGCCTAGGTGATGCTATGGGCATGCCGGTTGAAACCATGTCTCATACGGATATTCAGGCGTTAAATAACGGCCGGGGTGTTACGTATTTTATGAATCCTGTTCAAAAACGCATTTGGGACACGGCTAACCTCGGCGGTGGCGACACCACCGATGATTGGCAACTGACCCAGGCAGTAGCACGATCCATTATCCGTAATCGCGGCACAATTGATATCCGTGACTGCGCGGAGGAACACGTAAAGGAATTGAAGAAAAGCGCCTTTGGCTGGGGTAAATCTACTCAGTCCGCCATTCAAGACATCGCGGACGGTAAACGTGATCCGGTCCTCAATTCACTATCGCCTACTGCAAACGGCCAAGGTTGTGGTAACGGCGTCGTCATGAAAATTGCACCGGTGGCTATCGCCCACGCTATTCGCTATCACCACCAGGACAGCTACGCTTTGTGGGAACAATGTAAAACTCTGGGCTCACTAACTCATCCGGATATCCGAGCCAGTATTGCCGCCTACGCAGTTGCCCTGCTCATGCAATTCATTTTACGTCGAAAACATGAACAGCCTCTTCACGGTGCCAAACTGGCCTCGTGGACAGAGGAAACAATAATTCGTGATGTTCGCGCAATCGAGGAAGACGAGCATCCTTCTGGCGAGCTAGTATCGTCTCGTTTAGTCTCGGCCCTCGCTGCACTTGATTCAGTTGAAAAATTGAGACTTGCTGTCGGTTGCGGTTATTACGCCATTGACACCGCGGCTTTTGCAATCGGTGTCTCTATCATTCACGCCACTGATTTCGAGGGTGGTGTGCTCGCGGCGGTAAATGCCGGCAAAGATACCGACACAAATGCCTCGGTTGTAGGTGCACTGATTGGTGCCAATTGTGGAGTTTATGCCATTCCCGTTATGTGGCGCGTATTCAAGTTTGAATACATCGAAGCATTTTCTCTTGGACAACAATTGTGTTCAATGTAAAATTGTTTTCTCACGGCGGTTCGTTTATACGAACCGCTTTTTACGTCATCAAATCCCTCTTTAGCCTGATGATCACGCTGGCCTTGAGCGGACCACCTTTTGAAACTATTTCATCTCCAGCGTCTCGTCGATGCGGATCTGTGCGACAAATTCAGGCACGTGACTGACTATGATCATAGCGCCTTCGTACGCATCGAGCGCCTTTGCGATCACTGGCAAATGGCGAAAATTGATATGGTTAGTTGGTTCATCAAGAATAAGTAAACCCGGGTGCAAAAGTACAAGTCGCGCAAATGCCACCAGACCTTTTTGACCTTCCGATAAAGAACCGATGCGCGTATGAATAGCGTCAGCGCCAATCAAAAAGCTCGCGGCCACAGCACGCAATTCTGTCTCGACCAGGCGTCCTCTGACGGACAGGATTATCTTTTCCAGCGATTCATAGACCGTATCATTGAAATCCATCATAGAAAAATCCTGACGATAGTAGCCGACTCGCACACCATCGGCAATGGCAATATCAGTTGATGTTTTGTTCTCGAATGACGCCATAATACTTTCGAGCAACGTAGATTTCCCTACACCATTCGGTCCGGAAATGATCATGTGCGTTTTTTTGCGCAAACGGATATCGCAAGTACGTTTAACCGGTTTCCCTGTCTTTGGACTGATCATGCTGTACGATTTTATAGTGACGATATCGCCGACTAGATCTGTCTGCGCCGGAATATGGAACTGCTTGATCGTCTTGTCTTCTTTGCGCACATCGACCATTTCTTCTTCCAGCTGCTCTGCTTTTTCGCGCATTCGTTTTGCCACCAAACGCATTTGGCCGCCCTTCATAGCAAAGGCGTTGGCTTGATCCTTGTTTTCCTGGATCTCTTTTGCCCTGCGCGCATTGGCCATGTTTTCCTTTTCTATTCGAGCAGAAATTTGCTCCACCACGTCTTTGTAGTCACCGACATACTGCTCCACCTTGCGCGTATGGACGTCTAGATAGAGCACGCCGTGAGTAAAGGAATTCAAAAAATCAGCGTCGTGAGAAATGACCAGGCACGTCTTCTTGTAATCGATGAGAAATTGAGTCAGGTGCTCAATGCCGGCCTTGTCCAGATTGTTTGTCGGCTCATCGAGGAGGAGAATGTCTGGGTCTTGGATCAAGGCTGAAGCCAGGAGGAGACGCGCCTGCTGGCCACCAGAAAATGTTTTAATAACTCTGTCCTTTATATCTTCAGCTGTCTTGTGCGTATGCAAATTGACCACATCCAAAATCCGATCGATACGCGGATCAATATCGTACTGTTTTTCCTTGAAACATTTTTGAAAGAAATCGCGCACAGTTAGTTCAAGGTCGCCGCGCGGAATGACTTGGCGCGCCGTAGCGATCGTAGTATTATTGCCGACAAATATCTCGCCCGATTCAGGCTTGTGACCTTCGCCCTTATGAATAGCACCACCCGCAGCAATGATTAGGCCGAATATCGTCGACTTGCCTGCACCGTTCTGACCCATGAGTGTTATTTTCGTCCCTCGTCGCACAGTGAAAGAAACCTCATCTAGGATTGGTTTGTTGTGACCGAACTCAAAAGACACCTCATCGAATCTGATGATTGTCTCCCCTCCAAAGTCCGGCTTGGCGAATTTCTCGTTTTTTGCCATATGAATAAACAGCCTAGCATTTTTTGGCGGATTTTGGAATGAAATTGCCATATTATCCGTCAACATATATAATTCCATCCATGCAATACGCTACTTTACCTGCTCACATTATCGACGCCATTTGGATCATATTTATTTTGGTCTGGGTTATTTCAATGTTTTCAGCCAAACGAACCATGCGACAGAGTGGTGTAAACTGGCTCACCTATCGCATCATAACCATCATTATAATAGTCATTATAATTCACTATGTTGGTGTGAAAGTCCTCATCTTTGGCTACGTACCAAACCTATCACTCCAGTGGCTAGGCGCGGTTTTGGTGACAATCGGCGCCGCCGTAGCGATCTCTGCACGTTTTTATCTGGGTCGCAATTGGGGTATGCCAATGACAGTAAAAGAAAATGCCGAACTGGTGACAACCGGCCCATATGCTTACGTACGCCATCCGATCTATGCCGGCGTTCTCGTTAGTATTATTGGCTCAGCCGCGGCTTTCGGCCTTCTCTGGGTCATCATTCTAGTAGTTTACATCGGATATTTTGTTCCCAGTATTTTTGTTGAAGAAAAAATCATGGCTAATCTATTCCCCGAAACCTATCCTGCCTATCGTGCCCGCACCAAACGCCTCATTCCATGGGTCTGGTAAAGGTAATTTTACTGTGCTAGGATTCATCACCAGAAAATGTTTGCACAACGCAGACGTTGATATTTGTTAAATTATGAATCCAACCAACACACTACTGATCATTCTGGTCACACTGATAGTTATCATTTCCATTTGCAACATAGTCTGGTTCGAATATAAATGTCGCAAGACTCGTTCGGCCATACTTGATATGCTCTCGGAGTCTGAAGAAACCGAAGAAGTCATTGTTCTGCAACAACTGCAGATAAACTACGACCTGTATGTGTCCGAGGGCACATTAAACGTTGTGGCGAAAAAACTTGTCTCGGAAGGCAAACTGGAAATTATCTCCAAAGTCTCTAACACCGGAGCTCACATCAACTACTTGAAACTGGTCCAGCCAGTTCAATCCGACAACAACCGCAAGCTTGAGCGTGCGATCCAGGACGCACGCCATGTTTGATTGTTCTTTTCACTTCACAAAACCCGCTTGCGAAAGCGGGTTTTTAATTAGACATCATGTTCTACGCTCTTATCTTGCTAAACAGCCACGAACCGATGCCCAGAAAAACGGCACTAATACAAACCAGCACTGTCGCGTCGGTCCAAGCACTGAAATGCGATGCACCGATTAATACGGCGCGCATACCGTCTACACCATAAAAGAGCGGATTAAAAATGGCAATCCATTGCAAAACTGCTGGAGCGGTGTTCAGAGGAAAGAGCGACCCGGAAAGGAAAAATACCGGCATAACCACAAAATTCATGATCAGTTGAAAACCTTGCATGTCCTCCAGGGTCGAGGCAATGGCTGTGCCAAGCGCCGTAAAGACCAGCGCAATCAGGATCATAAAGACAATCGCTGGCAGGACAAGCCACAAATCTGGCCGGAAGCCAATAACTGTAGCGATGATGAGAGTGAGTAGACCTTGAAGTGATGCGACTGTGGCACCGCCCAGCGTCCGCCCAAACATGATAGTGAATCGCGACACTGGCGCGACTAACACTTCTTTCAAAAAACCAAATTGACGATCCCAAATAATTTCAATACCGGAAAATATCGCTGTAAATAGGATGCTCATGGCGATAATGCCTGGTGCTAGAAATTGAATGTAATTACCCTGCCCCGACGCGGCGAAAACTGAATTTAGCCCAAAGCCCAGCGCCACTAGGAAAAGTATCGGTTGACCAAGTGATCCCAATATGCGCGATTTTGATCTAAAGTATCGCTTGAGCTGGCGAAGCCAGAGAATATAGATTGCGTAAAGTGTGTTTGTTTTCATAAATTAAAGTTTTGTCTCTATTTTTGCTTTTTCCATTTTGCTTTTTACTTTATCTTCGTCCCCACGCCCTGGCCATGGTGCGCAGATGATCGACAGAGCCGGCTTCTTCTTCGCGGATTTTACGACCGGTTAGTTTTATAAAAGCGTCTTCCAGATTGGCAGCAGAAGCGGATTTGATTATATTCGCCGGCGTGTCGGAGGCAATAATTTTGCCATGATCGATGATGGCGACATGTTTCGCCGACCGCTCGGCTTCCTCCATATAATGTGTGGTAAAGAAGACAGTCAGCCCGCGCTCTTCATTTAACTTTTTAATATAAGTCCAGATATAGTTGCGCGTCTGTGGATCCAGTCCGGTTGTCGGCTCGTCCAAAAACAAAACCGCCGGCGTGTGCAATAGTCCGCGCGCAATTTCCAGTCGTCGCTTCATGCCACCGGAAAAAGTTTTGACCAGATTATCCTTGCGATCCCAAAGCTCGACAAATTCCAGCAAATCTTTGATCTTGGCGGCCGTCTCTCCTCGCGGCACACCGTATAGACCGGCATGAAAAAACATATTTTCATATGCAGTCAGTTCATCGTCTAGCGAAGGATCTTGAAAAACAATGCCGAAAGACTGGCGCACGCCGTGCGGATCGCGCGTCGGATCCATTCCGTCGATGGTGATAGAACCAGAAGTCGGATGAACCAGTGTGGTCAACATTTTGATCGTGGTGGTTTTGCCGGCACCATTTGGTCCCAAGAATGCAAATATAGATCCGGCTGGCACTTCAAAGGAAATATCGTCAACGGCCTTGAAAGTGTGGTCGTAGGTTTTGGACAGATTTTTGACTGAAATACTGGATTTATTTTCGGGCATTGATGTATATGTCGTATATACTAGCAAAATATGACAAACGGTGCATTTTGTACAAGGTCAGACCTTGTATTTACATAGGTCCGACCTATGTAAATGTGTTATACTTTCACATATCTTTATGAAGAAAAAAACTGACTTTATCTTTCCATTTTTTCTTTTCCTTTTTCCTTTTTCCTTTTTGCTTTTCCCCTTCATCACTTCCGCCCACGAAGTCTACGTCCTTAGCCCTCAAAACATAACCACAGCCATCGACACACCATCGTTTAATATGTTTGCAGTGGCGATGCAAAATGCCAATCAATTCTCCCTCTGGACGTTCATTGTCGTCTTGGCAATCATCGTGGTCTTTGCCACCTCGATTATGCGCTGGCTTGAACGGCGGTTGGACCCCTTCCTGGCGCGACTGCGGCCGTATGCGCCGTTCGTTGGTCGCCTGACTTTTGGACTCTCCTTTTTAGCCGCCGCTTATTATGGCGCGCTCTGTGGACCGGAATTGTCTTTGACCAGCTTGTTCGGGCCGTACACACCATTGATCACAGCCATGATCGCCATAATCGGCATCATGATCATCTTTGGCCTGTATACGCGCCTGGCCACGGCGGTTGCCCTGGGCATATTTTCTGTCGCCGTCTGGACTCATGGCTGGTACATGCTGACCTACACAAACTATGTCGGCGAGATCTTTGTTCTGCTCATCCTGGGTTCGCACCGATTGAGTCTAGATCGGCTCTTTACGCGACACACCAATAATTCCGGTGCTGCGCATTATCTGACCACGCCACCACCATCGCCACACATTTGGCGAAACACATTCGCCACATTTCATTTCTATTTCCACCGCATTGTCGCCTGGCTCGCCCCGCGTAGTTTCGCCATCCTCCGCGTTGCGTTCGGCATTGCCCTAATTTACGCTTCGACCTATGCCAAGATCATCCACAACAATCTGGCGCTCATGACGGTGGAACAATATCATTTGGATAAAATTCTGGGCTTCGAGCCGCATTTTCTGGTGCTCGGCGCCGCCTTGATTGAGTTACTCATTGGCCTATTCTTTATTTTTGGTATCGAAATTCGTTTTACCGCGCTGTTTTTTGAATTCTGGCTCATCCTGTCGCTCTGTTTTTTTGGCGAAGCCGTCTGGCCGCACATTATTCTGATCGGTATTCCAATCGCGCTCTTTATGCACGGTTACGACCGCTATTCGATCGAGGGTTGGTTGTTTAGGAAGAAGAAATACCCACCGGTTCTGTGATTTAAAATAATATGCCACTACCAAATAAAATTGAAGCGCAAAAGTTGCTTGAAGAACATGTGAAAGACGAATACCAGCTATATCACGCCGTCATGGTGGCCACGGCAATGGAAGGTTACGCCAAATTGTCCGGTCAAGATCCTGATTTGTGGTACATAACCGGATTACTTCACGACATTGATTTTGAAGAACATCCGGACACACATCCGGCACAATCACTGGCCTGGTTCAAAGAATGGGGTTACCCCGAGGATTTGATTCACGCAGTCACAGCACATGCGTATAATTACAACGGCTTTACTACCCTGCCAAATTCACCGCTGGCGGCGGGGCTCATGGCTTGCGATGAAATCAGTGGCCTATTTTATGCCTATAGCAAGCTTAATCCAATTCCCTACAAAGATATTAAAGTGAGTTCAATCAAGAAACGTTTTAATGAAAAATCTTTCGCCGCAAAAATCGATCGCGCAACGATTGATCGAGGCATTCAGGCACTCGCAACATTTTTTCCTACACTTGGGTTGACACTCGATGAACAAATCAAAAATTTAATCACTTTCTTTTCGGTGCTTGTGTAAAAGTAAGAAAAACTAAACTGTTTCTGGGTGATATCCACTTTCACTAGCTTGACTTTGGACAACGATTTGATATCATTGCTACACA
>JAGWNR010000117.1 GCA_028871265.1 Patescibacteria group bacterium | reverse complement strand
CGGTAGCGTGCAGAGACGGAAAACTAAAATCATTACGCATAATCGGCACCAGAGAATCCATGGGGCGAGGACTGGCCACGATGACCTTGACCAAATCGGCAATACCAAAACCGCCTATGATTGAAAAAATATTGATGATTAAATATCGCCATCGCTCGCGATAAAGGAAATATATCGAAACGCCAACTGATAAAACAGCCAAAAAAAGCGGTGCAATAAAATAATCGACGACGAAAGCCATCGGCACTAGCCATCCCGCCAAAGAAACCAATTTATTCATCCAAATATTGGTCATTACATCCGGAATTTCCATAAAATGATGCCAGCCGGAGACGCCCTGCACCATAGTTGCCAAAATACATAGAGCAATAACATTGGCAATCAGCGCAAATAATTCATATCTGGCAAAAATATGGAAATGTTTACTGGCGAAATGATAGGCCAAACCGATTAAAACCGCTACAACAAAACCAATGATTATGATGCGACCGAAATAGGCCGCCGCCAGAGTGTAACTGGCACCAAAGGCGTAACCCAGGCCCAGTGCCAGACCAGTCCAAACCACATTAGCTAAAATATCGATTGCCAGAAATCGCACAAATGAACCCTTGCTAGCTCCAACGGCAAACGGTGCGAGCGATCTGGTCAACGGATTAAATTTGCCGGCAAAGACCGCTTTGACCATATGATTGACAACCAACTCTTTCAATTTATCGACAGTAGTCGCACGAATCGAAAAAAATTTGCCTGCACGATTGAGAAAAGTGTAACCATAGTGAACTCATAGAAAATAACCTAATATATCTCCCAACATCATTCCTCCCAAGGCCGCGATCGGCACATAGTCAAAAGATAAAGTGCCAATCGAAGCCAAAAAAGCACCAAAAAATACGACCGTGTGGCTGGGTGCCAGTAATCCAAGCGGTGGAATACCTTCAAACAAAGTAGTGATAAAAATCACAATCGGCCCGCCGGCGGATAGCCAGCCTTCAATCCATGACTGGACTTGTGGCAAAAGCAGAGAGAAATGATGCGGAAAATGATGCATGAGGAAATCGTGTGGACAATTCATTATAGCATGCCTAGAGTGGATGGGTTATAATTGCGATATTATGAAACTACTTTTGGTGGACGATGACGCCGAGTTATTAGAAATCGTGAGAGACAACCTGCAGTCCGAAGGATATATAGTCGATACCGCATCGGATGGTCGTACCGGTTCATATATGGCCAGGACGAATCATTATGACTTGATTATTTTGGATTATTCTATGCCGGAGAAAAACGGCGCTGTCGTTACCATGGAACTCAGAAACGCCAACATCTTAACACCGATACTATTTCTCTCTGTCATTGATGATATCGATAAAAAGGTCAATGTATTGAATGGCGGCGCCGATGATTTTTTGCAAAAACCTTTTGTTCAGCAAGAGTTGTCGGCACGGATTCGAGCAATACTCCGACGGCCGCCAACCATAAAACAAAACATCATTTCTGCCGCTGGAATTATAATCGACATGGCACGACAAACTGTAATTCAAGACGGTTCGCCTCTATATTTAACCAGAAAAGAATATAATCTACTGGAATATTTGGTGAAAAACAAAGACACCATTTTGTCACGCAGCATGATTATGGAACATGTTTGGAATGCCGAAAGCGATCCCTTTTCTAATACTGTCGAAGCTCACATTACAAATTTACGCAAAAAAATCCAGCAAAATG
>JAGWNR010000014.1 GCA_028871265.1 Patescibacteria group bacterium | reverse complement strand
CTTCAATAGTCTCTTGCTCTTCTGACAAAGCGGCGGCGATGGTGTTCAGCCCGACCGGACCACCATTGAATTTATCGATGATGACGCGTAAGATATCGCGATCGGCGGCGTTTAGACCTAGTTCATCGACGCCCAGCATCGACAGAGCCTTCTCGACCACGGCAACATCGAGAGGTAATTTTGAAATCTGGGCATAGTCGCGGGCACGCTTCAAAAAATAGTTGGCGGTGCGCGGAGTAAAACGGCTGCGTTTAGCGATGGCCGAGACGGCTTCATCGCCGATATCAACACCGAGAATTTTAGCCGAACGACGAATGATTTCGCCGATCTCAGGTTCGGAATAGAATTCCAATTTGAAAGTGCCGCCGGAAAAACGACTGCGCAGCGGTGATGAGATCATAGCGTAACGCGTGGTGGCGGCAATCAAAGTAAAGGCCGGTAGGTCAAGCTGGATTGTGCGGGCTGAAGGACCTTTGCCAATAATGATATCTAGTTTACCGCTCTCCATGGCAGGGTAGAGGATTTCCTCGATGGCTTTGTTGAGGCGATGAATTTCATCTATGAACAGGATATCCCCATTGGAAAGGTTGGTCAGAATGGAGGCCAAATCGCCGACTTTTACAATCGCAGGTCCGGAAGTAACCTTGATCTGAGCGCCAATTTCACGGGCGACCAAATGAGCCAGTGTGGTTTTGCCCAGACCGGGCGGGCCATAAAAGAGAATGTGTTCCGGGGGGTGCTTGCGTTCTGTGGCGGCTTTTAGTAGAATATTCAGGTTGTTCTTGACTCCCTTTTGGCCGATATATTCGTCCCAAAAAACTGGTCGCAGAGTCTGATCGAGGTGGCGGGTGTCCGTCTTTGCCGAAGTTTCGGCGGACAGGTCCTTTTCGGTTGGATTTTTTCGTTTTGAGGAGTCGCTTGACATAAATATTGATGTATGCTATGATATTATACGAATCGAGTTCATACATCTCTAAGCAATATAGTTCGCTTGTTCGAACTATCCGACGCTTTGTTGAGGACGTCCTGGTTGTTTTCCTTTGGGAAAACGTACTGTGGCTATCCTTGGTGTAGCGTTCCGCTTTTGGTGATCGCATTGAAAGTATTGCTTAGAGATGTACGCACTCGATTTCTGCCGCTCATACTACTCTACTCTTTTTATTTTGCAATTGACAGGCTGTGAATACTGGTTTTTAAATTCACTCGACAATCTCAACAACACGTTTTAGCTCGGCCAAATCGGTAACACCCTGCAAAATCTTGACGATACCATCCTGCTGCATATTCATAATACCCTGATCTTTTGAAGCGGCGACGATTTCACGCTCGCTGGGATTGGCCTCTACTGCATCCTCGATTTTTTGATCAATCATGATGGCTTCATAGACGCCGATGCGGCCTTTGTAGCCGGTATTGTTGCATTTTGGACAACCGACGCCCTGCCACATTTTGGTGGTATTTTCGGGAATTTGACTGCGATCGACGATTTCAGAGAGAGTTTTTTCTATTTCGTGTTTGGCGATCGGATCGCTGTCGATCGGCACTTCTTTTTTACAGAAAGGACAGAGACGACGAACCAAACGCTGGGCCATAGCGACGGTCAGAGCTGAAGTGATAATCTTTGGATTGACGTGGAGGTCGATGAGGCGAGGAAAAGCGCCGGCGGCAGAATTGGTGTGTAAAGTGGAAAAAACCAGGTGACCGGTCAAAGCGGAATTGATGGCGATATCGGCGGTTTCATCGTCACGTATTTCACCGACCATGATTATGTCGGGATCCTGGCGCACGGCGGCGCGGAGGCCTTCTAGGAAATTGTAGCCTTTGTCGTTGACCTGGGTCTGTGTAATGCCAGGCAGATGATATTCGACCGGGTCCTCTATAGTTATTATTTTAACACCGGGATTGTAGGATTTCTTTAAAAAAGCATACAAAGTAGTGGTTTTACCGGAACCGGTCGGACCGGTGGTGAGAATCATGCCGTTGGGTTTGTCGATTTCCTTTAAAAGAATGTCCAAAAGTTTTGGCGGGATACCCAGGCTTTCCAGCGGCACGGAAATAGATTTTGGATCCAAAATACGCATGACGACGGATTCGTTGTAGGCACCGGGCAACACAGAGACGCGCAATTCAATATCTGATTGACCAACATGCACGCTGAATCGACCGTCCTGGGATTGTTTCTTTATATTTAATTTTAGACCAGAGAGCAATTTGAGACGTGAAAGCACCAAATTATATGTATCGGTGTCGAATCGAAGGACTTCCTGGAGAACGCCATCCAGGCGGTAGCGCAAACGGATGTATGTTTCCTCTGGCTCGATATGGATGTCTGATGCACCGACGGCCAAAGCGCCGGCAATAATGGTTTCCAGGATACGCGAGACACGGTAGCTCTTCTTTAGCGACACGGTGTTGGTCAGAATAGAAATGATGGTGGGGAGGTCTTTGGCCTGGCTGACGATAGCCTCGATCTCTTCGCTCTGGATTTGTAGTGAGCCGGATTTGGTTTCGGAGGCAAAAGATAAGTCTTTGTATAGGTTCCAGGCTTTTTCTAGACTGCCAGTCGAGGCCATATATAATTCCGGTTCCATGCCTTTTTGCTTGAGCTCTCCAATTATTTCGTTGACGGCAGGCAGTGACGGATCACGAACGGCGATGGAGAGTTTTTTGTTGATAATATTGAAAACGGCCATTTTGGCTGTGCGGGCTTGCTGTTCCTCGATGTAGCGGAGAGCGTCGGTATTGACGGCGACTGATGAGAGGTCGACGTAGGGGAGGTTGTATTTATCGGAAAGGTATTGGACTAACTCCTCTTCTTCCTTGTGATGGAGCTGGTCGATTTTGCGGACTTGTTTGTCTTCGTCGAATTGGACCATGTTGGGTATAGTATAGCATTTCTGAAAGGTTGTATGTGGGCATTTGCATCTCATTTTCTCATCCCTCGGAATTTGCTCATAGTATACGGGTATTTTCGCAAAACCCTCCCTACAAGGCTTCAGTCGGGCTTTGGAAAATACAGCCGTATACTATTTCGCAAAGGGTCCTCGGTCCTCGAAAAAGAGATATAAATGCCCATAGCTAATTATGTGCAAAAATGGCTAAGTGGGGCTGTTTTTACACGTAATGCAGGAGACCGTGATTGCCACTTGACAAAATGGTACGTTTCGTGCTATACTAGTACCAGTCAGTAAAAATTCAACAAAGTACTGAGGCCTAGTGCCAAGGTACAAAACAGAAAGAGAGAGTTCTATGAAAAATCAAATCGTTAGTTTGTTGGTTCTTGCAGCAATGGCTGCGGTGATGGTTTTTGGCACGGGGTGTGCCGGTAGCGCGGTGGTTGTGACCCCCGGGCCGGGATGCTATGGTGGTGGTTATTACGGTGGCGGATATGTGGCCGGAGGATACAATTATGATTATAACGGTGGTGGTTGTGTTGGCTACAGTCAAGGGGTCACCGTAAGTCAAATGGGTCCGAACTATTGTTACGGATCCATGGGTCCTGGACGTGGTCGCCGCTAATTTGAAACCCTAAATCAACGGCGCTTGCGCCAAACCGGTCTCTCACAAGGAGGCCGGTTTTTTGTTGCCGAAAGGGTAGGCTTGGTACCAGGGTAGGCCTGAACAAAACACGACTTTCTTGTGGTATAGTTTTTATATGAAGAAACTTCTGTCGAAATCTCTCGATGATACGCGGCGAATTGCGCGGGATTGGCTGGGTTCACTTCCAAAAAAAGAAGACGAGGCGATTGTAATCGGCCTTTCCGGCAACCTGGGCTCCGGCAAAACGGCGTTTGTGCAGGCGTTGGCGGCAGAGCTTGGCGTCGCCGAGCAAGTAACCAGCCCAACATTTGTGATTGAAAAAATTTACCTAATCGGGTCAAATGGTGGAAATGACCCGCAAGGTTCCGTACACCCCGAAGTCCGACTTCGTGTTTGGTCGCGGCTGGTTCATATCGACGCGTATCGCCTAGAATCGGCGCGCGAGCTCGAGGTTTTGAATTTTGAAGAGCTTGTCGATGATCCTAATAATTTGATTTTGATTGAATGGCCGGAAAATGTGCGTGAAATTTTGCCGGAAAGCACACTTACAATTAAATGCGAATTTGTGAGTGAGACAGAGAGGAGTTATGAGTTTGAATAAAGATAATTTTAGTTGCTATGTTCGGCGCCAGTACTTTAAAATTTAACCTAATAATTTATCACTTGTCTATATAATGTTAGAGACCTTAACCCAGCCATAGTAAAAGTTTTTTTTCTATAAAACAAATATAAATTCGGTCAAGCATCGCTAGTTGTGAGTAGGCGTATATAATGGGCGGACCTAAAGGTCGAGAATTATTAGCTTAATAGCGATAAATACTCATATGGCCGATAAACCAAAAAATTGCCCGAGCTGCCCTCATCCTGCACACCAAGGTGCATGTTCTGCCGAGGGTTGCACATGTGTCAAGTAAGGAAATGAAAAAGTACAAGCAAAAATCGTCCTGAGACTAACGAAGGACGATTTTTGTTTACTCCGGCCAATGAATTTTGGTGGACCTACCGAGAATCGAACTCGGGTCTCGGCAATGCGAATGCCGCGTGCTACCACTATACCATAGGCCCTCTTGCCCTCCGAAGCCTTGGCGAAGGAAGGCTGCCGCTCGCTTATTATACTAAACACCTTATCCTGGTCGGGGCGCCGAGAATCGAACTCGGACCTCACGCACCCGAAGCGTGTATACTACCACTATACTACGCCCCGAACTACGAGTGTAGAGTAACAATTTTTTTGTGTTGCGTCCAATTTCACACTGAATCTTGTGGACCATACCGGATTTGAACCGGTCGCCTCTCCCATGCCATGGGAACGCTCTACCAAATGAGCTAATGGCCCTAGTGCGATAAATGCTATCACACGTTTGAATACTTTTCAAAAATGCAGTAAGCTTTGTTCTACTGCCCGGGCTGTCGTATAGTGGTAGTACGCGCCCATGGGGTGGGTGCAGTCCGGGTTCGATTCCCGGCAGCCCGAAAGGAATTAGTAAACCGTGTTATTGTAAGCCGAAGAGCACCCTTAGCTCAGTTGGCTAGAGCGCGCCCTTCACACGGGCGAGGCCACACGTTCGAATCGTGTAGGGTGCACCAAATTTGCAAATCGAGATACTTGTTATTTTTCTTGTTACAATAGAACCATGCCAACCAAAACTTTGTCTAAAAAGCCATTGTTGGTCCTCCTGGACACACACGCGATTTTGCATCGGGCATATCACGCTCTGCCGGATTTTGCCTCGTCGAAAGGCGAGCCGACAGGTGGATTATATGGACTTGCTCTCATGTTGATCGGCATCGCTAATGAATTGAAGCCCGACTATATTGTGGCGGCGTATGATTTGCCGGGCGCAACTTATCGACACGAAGCTTATAAAGCATACAAAGCGGGTCGGCCAAAAACAGACCCGGCGTTAGTCGCGCAAATCAATCGGTCGCATGACCTCATTGCCGCTTTTAATATTCCAGAATACAGCGCGCCAGGTTTTGAGGCGGACGATATTCTGGGAACGATCGTCGAACAAGTCGAAAGTCGAAAGTTCCAAGTCAAAAGTCAGAATACAAAAGACTCGGGACTTTCGACTCGGGACTTTCGACCAGATATTATCATTGCGTCAGGCGATATGGACACGATGCAGCTCATCGACGACGATCGTGTGCGCGTTTATACTTTAAAAAAAGGCATCAAAGATACCATCATCTACAACGAAAAATCAGTGCTCGAACGATTCGGTTTTGGACCGGAGCTCATTCCTGATTACAAAGGCCTTCGTGGCGATCCGTCGGATAACATCATCGGCATCGCCGGTATTGGTGAAAAGACAGCGACGGATCTCTTGAAAAATTTTGGCTCGATCGAAAATATTTTTGAGGTTTTGGAAAAAGGAAAAACAGGTGAGAAAAAATTGCTGGATGCCGGGATAAAGGCGCGAATCATCGAGCTTTTGAAGAATGGCAAAGAAGAGGCGATGTTCTCTAAGATGCTTGCGACCATCCGCCGCGACGCACCGATTGATTTCAAATTGCCGGCCAAAAAATGGCGTGAAGGTTTTGACTTTTCCAAAATTGAGACTCTGTTTAAAGAGCTTGAATTTAGGACACTTGGGAGTCGGGTGAAGGCGGTAGTTGAAGGGAAAGAAGAAAGCAAAAAGGAAAAAGCAAAAGGGAAAAAAGCCGGAGACAAAGAAGAAAAAGCAACCGATGTTGAATATGACGAGGAACTGCCGGCGAAAAAAGAAAAGAAAAAGAGTGTTGAACCACCAGTGCCACCAGAGGAGCTCCAGCCGATTGCTGTCGGTGCGTGGCTATTGGACTCGACCCGCACAGGTCCGACTTATGAAGACGTTCTCACTATAACGAACGCAAAAGATTGGGATGAAGCAAAGAAAGTTGTGGTTGAAGAGATAAAACGGCGCGATTTGTCGCGTGTATATGAAGAGGTTGAACTCCCACTTATCCCAGTCCTAGATGCAATGAAAGAGCGCGGAGTCAAAATTGATCGTGCCTATATGGAAAAATTGTCTCGGGAATACAATGGAAAGATAAAAGAGCTTGAGAAGGGGATTTACAAACTGGCCGGCCAGGAATTTAACATCAATTCGCCAAAACAACTTGGCGACATCCTTTTCGACAAGCTGCAACTCTCTGCGCCGCGTATGAAAAAAACCGCCGGTGGCGCACGATCGACCAAGGAGTCCGAGCTCATGAAACTGTCAGAACACGCCATCGTCAAAAAAATTCTGGACTATCGCCAGCTGGCAAAATTGGTTGGCACGTATATCGACGCGATTCCGCCACTGCTCGATAAAAACGACAGGCTTCACGCGACATTTGATCAAACCGGCGCTGTGACAGGCCGCATGTCTTCGCATGACCCAGGTTTGCAGAACATTCCGATACAGACCGATGATGGCCGTAGGATTCGCGACGCGTTTATAGCTGAAAAAGGTTTTTCGTTGGTCTCATTGGACTATTCGCAGATTGAATTACGCATCGCCGCGTTTTTGGCCAACGACGAAGAGTTTATGAAAATTTTTAAAGGCGGTCGTGACGTGCATCGCGAAGTGGCGGCAAAAGTTTTTGGTGTTTCGGCCGATGAAGTCACGCCAGACATGCGTCGTAAGGCGAAAGTGATCAATTTCGGCGTCATGTATGGCATGGGTGTGAATGCTCTTCGGCAAAATTTAGGTGGTACGCGTGCCGAAGCGCAAGAATTCTACAATCATTATTTCCAGGCGTTCAGCGGTTTGGCGCGCTATCTGGATTCAGTCAAAGCAGAAGCAAAGAGAAAAGGGTACACCGAAACGCTCTTTGGCCGCCGCCGCTATTTCGGTGATTTGTCATCGCCGATTCCATTTATCCGCGCCAGTGCCGAGCGCATGGCCATCAACGCGCCGATTCAGGGTACCGAGGCTGATATTGTAAAGCTTGCCATGGTGAAAATATTTGAATATATAAAGTCGAACAAGCTCGAGGACTCGGTTTATCTACTCCTCCAGGTGCATGATGAGCTGGTGCTAGAAATTTCTGACACAGTTTTGGATAAAGTGGTGCCGGAGATTCAGAAAATTATGGAAACTGTTGTGTCGTTAGATGAAACAAAAGGCGTGCCTCTGGCTGTCGGCGTCCACATCGGCAAAAATTGGGGGAAGGAATAAAGAATGGCTTAAAATAACAGTCGCCTGCCACTTATTGACATAATATTTATTGTGTGCTAAACTAATAAGTAGTATGAGCTCATTAACTATTCCGCAACGGGAATTGGCCTTGCAACTTGCACAGGCTGGTTCAGAACATCCCAAGGCACTCGCCAAAATCGCTCTGCAGTTCGATATTTCGACTGTTGATGCGATTGACCTGGCGATGACGCACTGTCACCCTCAAAAAGTGACGGAGCTTCTCACGAAAGGTCTCAAGGTTGAGCAGGTATGTGTCATATACGACGTGGTCGAATACGAATCGTTCGTGACGCAAAAAGGCTCGGCTGCGAGGCCGTCAATCCGCAAGCTCTCCGACTTCGCTGTCTGGTACCTCGGAATCGATTTTTCCGAGGCAGAATTACTGGAAGCAATCGAAGCGGCCCGGAGGATTTTTCCTCCGCACTGGAAGCACTCAGACCTTGATTCTGTGATCTCTTATGCTCTTGGCTACGGTCAGGCGCTTAATAATCACAGTATCCAGTCTGTGGAAGCTCTGGAGGACGAGCGGTTTGAACGGAGACAGGCGATCGAAGACGGTCGTCCGGAGGAAATGATCGACTATTCCGATCATGGCCAAGGGGAAGACTAAACTGCCGAAAGGCTATGGTGGCTGATATCTACTAAAAACAAAAAAACTATCGATGCGTTGCGACTTTCGGGTTCCATTCCCAAAGTCGCCGCATTATCTGTAGCAAAGTGTTTCTTTGCCTGATGAGTCCTTCGCACACGCTCAGGACGAAACAGATTGTTCTTTTACATGACTTTTCATGCGGTAAGATCGCGAAGTTCGTTGTTTTACCGCATGAAAAGCAAAACAAATCCATTCAGCCTTCTTGGCCTTGATCCGCAGTATCTGCGGGGAGTGCCAGATGAGCTTGTTGCACAGATCGTAAAATCGGCTTTTCGAAATCTGATTTCTTATTACCATGATGACAAGAGGAATTTTCCTCTTGACGATTATCAGAAAAAACAGAAAACAGAATTTGACAGGCGCAGGACTGAAATCATGGAAGCACATCGTCTGCTATCCACATCGGGAGGACGTCTAAAGGCTCTCGCAGAATACCGAGAGAGTCGATTGGCCGGCCTCAAAGACGAATTACAGAATCAGCACAACGAAAGCGAGAACTTGGTTAGACTTCTTCTCAAGAAACAACTCGAGATGATGCTTGATCAAGTTGGAGCGCTTCCGAAAGGTGATTATAACAATCCGATCGGAAAGATCTGGGGAGGGGGAATCATAACTTCGTTTGGTTCTGAATTCCGGGATTTCGGCACTGCATATGAGTTTGAATTAGGCACAGAAGGCCTGGTGGCAGGTATATGGGTTTGTAAGTTGATTCCTTTGGAGAGAGTCATGAATCCTAAAAAGCAATCTTGGCATCTTCCAAAAACGATGAACAGATCAGCTTGCTGCGCTGTTCGAGACAAAGCAATGTTTGTGCCAAAGGGTTGCAAGGTGATTGGTTCATTGGAAGAAGGACCATTTGACACCCATATCTGTCGTAACCCAAAAGCTCTACTCGATGGCGTGCCGGGGAAATCATCATCAGCTCTACCGTTCTACAGACTTCACGCAAAAAATATGCTAGGACTGATGGGTTCATTGGACACAAATTTAAATGGCGGGAGCCATCTTGTGTTATTGGATTCAGAAGGAACATTCTATTTTGCTGGAAGTATTCGAAAGACACTACCACCACAAAAGTTAACTGGTGGAAGAAGCAGAACAATTTAGATTCAAAAGGCGGTCCTAAAATCTAGGATCGCCTCTTTCTTTTATAAAATATTCTACTTCACATTAAACCCCATCTTTTCTTTTGGCTTCTCATCTTCCGCGACGAGGTAATTGATGACCGTAAAAATATCGGCGATTTTATTGTCGTATTTTTGTTCCAGTTGATCAAGCTTTTCAGCCAGTTT
>JAGWNR010000013.1 GCA_028871265.1 Patescibacteria group bacterium | reverse complement strand
TGATTTCAAAAACGATATTATGACCACTTCAACACTACCTTTGGAAGCTTATGCAAAAAATGCCAATATTTACAAGCTTTTGGCTAACCCCAAACGTTTGGAAATTCTAAATTTGCTAAAAAAAGGAGAAATGCCGGTTGACACAATCTTGAGAATTACCAAATTTTCCAAGGCTAACCTCTCGCAACATCTGGCGCTACTCAGGTTAAACGGTTTGGTTCATACCAGGAGAAAGGGGTTGCATATTTTCTATCGAATTATCGACCCTCGCATCGTTGAGCCGTGCAAAATATTGCATAACTTGCGGCACAAGCATCTAGTTGTCTAATTTAGCGGCGGTGGTACTGGCGGTTCGCTGGATGCGGCTACCGAAACTGCATGGACAACGTTGGCGCGATCGAGCAGGTATTCTTGGAGACCGCGCGCTTCATCCTCATTCAAGGCTGGCATAATGATTTCACTCTCGCTTTTTCCCAAATGTTCTGGATCTTCATGGCCGGCAGTCAAAATGACTAAATCTGCCAAGTCGAAAATACGATAAAGGACACTTTGTTCTATGTCGACATTTTGAATTTGACGAAATGGTACCGAAATTTCCTGTATGCTGATCAAACCTTTTTCAAATGACAGGTCGTTGTCGCCCAATCGGTAGCGGAATGACCAATACCAACCGTAGGCCATGATGGCGGCGACGAGCAGACTAATTAGAATGAGTGCGGGAACGGTGCCGGCGGCGAATCGAACGATCGAGCCGACAATGAGACTACTTGAAACCCATTCAGAGAATGGGGGTAATACATTGCCTCCGGCGGCAGCGCCAAGTAGGACTAGCTCGATTAAAAACAGGATGATGGCGGGGAAACCATATTTGATTAAAAGAAAATATAAAGTGCTGTGGCCGAGTCGACGATAGCCGTTTTTGTCCAGTGGCACGTTTGGTGGAGTCTTGGGCGGCGAGCTTGGTGTCGGTGCGGGGTCGGCTGGCGGTATTTGATTGTTTTCTGTTGGAGGCATGATGATTAGTCTTAAAGTCTATAAAGTCATAAAGTCGAAAGTTAAATGCAGATATGCTTTTATACGCTTTACAGACTTTATGGACTTTTGACTTTATAGACTATTATTTTATTTATGTCGCCTTGACCTTTCATTATTATTTTATATGCGGCATGATATAAACAGTATACCGAATATGTCCCCATAGCTCAACGGATAGAGCGCGGGCCTCCGAAGCCTGAGATCGTGGTTCAATTCCACGTGGGGATACTAGATAAAAGGAAAAAGCAAAAAGCAAAATGGAAAATTGAAGGCGGGGCAAAATGGAAAATTGAGTCGCGCACGAATCATTAAGTTCCGTCAATATTGTTTTTTCTGGCCGCTGGTGGGAAAATTAAGGTATGAATGAGGGAGAAAAACATCTAGCAATTTTTGAAGGCAAGCAAATCCGTCGCCACTGGGATGAAAAATCCGAGAAATGGTTTTTTTCTGTGGTTGATATTGTAGCTACACTAAGCGGTAGTATATCTCCATTGGAATATTGGCGTAAGTTAAAAGAGCGCTTAAAAGCTGAAGGAAGTGAAACCGTGACAAAATGTCACGCTTTGAAAATGATTGCCGCTGATGGCAAAATGCGTCTTACTGATGTAGCTGACACCGAAATCATGCTACGTCTCATTCAATCAATCCCTTCACCAAACGCCGAGCCGTTGAAACTGTGGCTGGCGCGAGTTGGTTATGAACGATTAGAAGAAACTGCCGATCCAGAACTTGCCATAAACCGAGCTTTGAAAACCTATCTCGCAAAAGGATATTCCTTGAATTGGATTAACCAGCGTTTGAAAAGCATCGAAATACGCAAAGAATTGACTGATGAATGGGAAAAATGTGGAGTAAAAGAAGGTGTTGAATTCGCTATTTTGACTGATGAAATTTCAAAGGCATGGACAGGGATGACTACTAGAGAATACAAAAACCTAAAAGATTTGAAAAAGGAAAATTTGCGAGACAACATGACGAACCTTGAATTAGTTTTGAACATGCTTGCAGAGACCGCCACGACGGAAATTTCACAAAAGAAAGAGCCAAAAGGTTTGGAACAAAGCAAAAAAATGGCTAGAGAAGGCGGCAATATTGCAGGAAATGCGCGAAAACAAATTGAAGATAAAACAGGCAAACCCGCCATTACAAGTGAAAACTGGAGAACGAGAAAAAACAAATTACTGAAATAATCCATGACCACCCTCATCATCTCTCCAGGCAAAAAGCATCCACCGGAATTATTGGCTCTAATTGGCGAATATGAGAAGAGACTTTCTGGCCGTTTTGATATTGAATGGAAATTTATTCCGGCTGACAATAAAGAAAAGGAAAGTGCGGTGATTTTGAAATCAATTAAACCTGGCGATTTTGTCATTCTGTTGGATGAAAAAGGCAATGAACAAACCTCGGTTGAATTTTCGAATACTATGGACCAGGTAACCGCTTCCGGATCAAAGAGACTGGTCTTTGTCATTGGTGGTGCCTATGGTGTTCATGATGAGATCAAGAAAAAAGCGCGACTGACAATGTCACTATCGGCCATGACCTTGCCACATCTATTGGTCCGCTTGCTTTTGGTTGAACAAATCTATCGCGCCTCGGAAATTCTGCGCGGTGGTCAGTATCATCATTAGAAAACGAGCTGTGGTATTGTGGATATCATTATACAGCACAAAAATCGCAGCATGTTACAATATGTACAGGTTAGTTTAAGTGTTTTTATCAAACTTTAACCAAGTAATTATGACTATATCAAAAGTTTCTCTTGTTTTTGTTTCGATCGTGGCATTGTTGTCTATTGCGTTTGCGGTTTCAACTTATGCCGCAAGTGTTACATCGACACAGTGTCCAAAAGGTTACATTTGTACACCTATTGCATCTTCAACATCGGTTACCGCTTCCGCAAATAATTCCAGTAATACGGTTGATACCGCTAATTTAGTTCATCAAATGAGCTTCAAGTCGGTGGCGTGTGTTAACTACATGAGTATTCCCACCGCTTATACCTTAGCTAATAAATTGCAATTAACCGCTGCGCAAAAAGCTATTCTTTTGAACCCGGCAAATATTTTTGTCCATAGTAGTATGGGGTCAAATACGGCCAGAATAAACACTACTAACATGTATGTTTATTATGCTAACAGTGGTCAAGGAGGACAGACGGGCAATGTTGCCGATCTTTGTCTTGACCCTGGCTTTGTTTCCAATTTTCCGGCTGATGGTATTACCATCGGTGGATACTCAACAACTAATATCCTGGCTTCCTCAACAACTGTTCCTCAGTTACCCAGTCAATATTACACAAAACCGATAGTACCGCCGGTCTCTACAACAACGTCGTATACTTCTTATACAGCGGCTGTTAACTATGACAAGTTTACTAGCGAAGCAAAACAGTACGGTTATACTTCGGTATTTAACTCAACCGGAACAAAAACTGTTTCGATTTCGGTTATAAAGCTCCCAGGCGGCTCATCGCTCTCGGCGACTCAAATTATTTCGCAGCTCAATTCTTTGGGTTATAGACCAGCTACTCTGTCCGAAATATACGGTCTAAAATCTACCTATCCTTCTGCGGTAAACACTTACACCGTAGCGTTGGGCACTAATTTGGGGGGTACATATGGGTACCCGACCGGTTTTGGATCCGGTTCGGCTGGTCTTGGACATAATGCGGGTCCATTTAACACGACAGAATGGAGTTTTGTGGCGGTTCATAATTAAAGATTGGACAATCAAACAAAAAAACACGCATTTTAGTGTGCGTGTTTTTTGCTTTTTCTTTTCTGTTTATATATAATTGTATTTATGAAAAGAATATTTACTTGGCTTATATTTATAATTATTATTATCTTGATAGTTGTCGGTATGATCGCGGCGTCGAAAAAGCACACTTCATCCACCGAAGTGGCCATTCCATTACCTACACCGGTTACTTCGGCTGATTTTATCCGGGGCAATCCTAATGCACCGGTTACGATTGTCGAATATGGCGATTTTCAGTGCCCGGCCTGTCAGGCTTACTATCCGGTGGTAGAGCAAGTTTTTGCCGCCGCTTCATCGACGGTGCGTATGGCTTTCCGTGAATTTCCTCTGCCACAGCATGCTGACGCCATTCCTGCCGCCAAGGCTGCCGAAGCCGCCGGTAATCAGGGTAAATTCTGGGGCATGTACAGTTTGCTATATGAAAACGGTTCGGACTGGGACAGTCTCTCTGATCCAACGTCCGTTTTTCAGGGTTATGCCCAGAAACTTGGTCTAGATATGACAAAATTCAACGCTGATATGAATTCGACTACTACCGCCGCAAAAATCCAGAATTCAATCGACGTTGGTACCAAAGCTGGCATTGACGCGACCCCGACTTTCTTTATAAACGGCTACCGCATAGAAAACCCAGAATCATATGACGAATTTATCAAAGATATTCAATCTGCCGCCTCATCGACCACACCATAAATGGCTGGTGCCAATTTTGGCCATTCTGGCACTCATCGGTTTTTGTGATTCAGCTTATTTATCGGCCGAGCATTTTTTGGGTGCTATTCCGCCGTGTACTTTGCAAGGCTGTGAGACTGTTCTCTCCAGCGGCTACTCTGTCATATTTGGTATTCCTATTGCTCTTATGGGGGCGCTGTATTATTTTGCTCTATTAATAATGTATCTTCTTTATTTCGAGGCACGGGACATCCGCGCGCTCAATTTCGCCATGCATTTGTCGGTGCTTGGTCTCATTTGCGACATTTGGTTTGTATCGGCGCAAGCTTTTGTCATTCACGCGTGGTGTCAGTATTGTCTACTGTCGGCTTTCGTCTCCACTGTAATTTTTGTCTTGTCATATTGGTCGCTGTTTGGTGAGCCGAGGGTGAGGTTGGAGAAGTAAAATCTTTCTGCTATCATCGCAATATGAAGCAAAACCAAATACTTACAACTTCCACTGAAAAGGACTACGAACTCTTGGATTCCGGTGACGGCGAAAAACTGGAGCGATTTGGTGCTTTTGTGCTGTCGCGACCGGACCCGCAAGCTCTCTGGTCGAAATCATTGCCGCAAAAATCGTGGGACAAGGCTGACGCGGTTTTTGTGCGTGACGGCGAGAAGGGTAAATGGAAACTCAAGGACGGCATGCCGAAAAAATGGCCACTCAATTTTGCCGGCCTAAAATTTTTGATCGAACCGACGCTGTTCAAGCACGTCGGGCTGTTTCCCGAGCAGAAAAGTAATTGGGAATGGATAAAGGAACAAATCAAAACCCAAAACTCAAAAATCAAAAATAAAGACCAAAAAAATGTCAAAATTTTAAATCTCTTTGGCTATACAGGCGGGGCGACTTTGGTCTGTGCGGCGGCTGGTGCAGCTGTCACTCATATCGATGGTTCAAAAACAGCGGTCAAATGGGCCAGTGAAAATGCCGCGCAATCCGGTCTCAAGGAAAAGCCAATCCGCTGGATTGTAGATGATGCACGCGATTTTGTCAAAAGGGAAATAAAACGCGGAGAAAAATACGACGCCATTATTATGGATCCGCCGTCATTCGGTCGCGGCGACAAAGGTCAAGTCTGGAAGATCGAGGAAGACTTTACAAAACTTTTCGACGATTGTCTGAAACTGCTCTCTGACAAGCCGCTCTTTTTCCTCGTAAACGGTTACGCCGCAGGTTATTCCAGTGTTGCCTACGCCAACAATCTGAAAATCATGCAAAAAAAATTCGGCGGTGCGATCGAGTATGGCGAACTTGCCATTGAAGAAAAGGGTACTGGCCGACTTTTACCTGCCGGAATTTTTGCCAGGTGGAGCAAGTAGTTTTATTGTTAGTGAGTTAATTCCAATAATATGTTAAAGATCCTCGATGGAAAAGCGGTTCGCGATGCGCGTAAAACACGGCTGATTCAGCGTATCAAGCTTTTAAAGCGTGTGCCGACACTTGCTATCATCCAGGTTGGCGATAGATCGGATACAACGGCGTACGTTAATGCAAAGAAACGCTTTGCGGCGGATATCGGCGTTGAAGTTAGGCATATTCATTTAGAGGAAAATGTTGACCAAGATGTTATCTTGAAAAATATTAAAAATTTGAATGTAGACGAAACAGTTGGTGGCATTATTATTCAATTACCACTGCCGGAAGCGATAGATCGCGATGCGGTGATCAATACTATCGACCCGAAAAAGGATACCGACGCGCTTACAAAGCCAAGTATTGATCGCTGGTCAAAAGGCGATGCTTTGACGAGGTCCGACCTATGTACCAAGGTCCGACCTATGTACCAAGGTCCGACCTTGTATCCGGCGACGGCGCGTGGGGTGGGGGAATTGCTAGGCTTTTATCATATCAGCCTGAAAGACAAAAAAGTTTGCGTCATTGGCCGGTCCGCTCTGGTTGGAACACCTGTTGCCGCTCTGTGTAGAACCCGGGGTGCAATGGTGACCGTATGCCATTCCCAGACCGCTGATCTCAAAAAGGAAACGCTTGCCTCAGATATTATTATCTCTGCTGTGGGCAAGCCTGGGTTGGTCACTGCGGCTCATGTAAAGCCGGGCCAAGTTGTTATTGATGTCGGCATCAATCGCGTCGAAGGCAAGTTGATTGGCGATGTCGATTTTGAGGCGGTCAAAGCGGTACTCGGCGATGCCGGCGCCATTTCGCCGGTGCCAGGTGGTGTTGGCCCGATGACAGTTCTGGCATTATTTGAGAATTTGATCGATTGCGCTACAATGTAGACTGAATAGATTATCAGCCAGAAGGATAATATCCGCTCCTTCTTATTCCATAAAATTATTATCATGAACGAACAACAACTAAAAATTCGCGCTTGGAAAATCGGCACCAGTTTGGGTGCCATTCTGATCGCTTTGATTGCCGTCTTTATCATAAAAGAGCTCGCTTCGATCAGTCATGTAGGCGACGCCGCACCAGTCAACACCATCACTGTTTCCGGCACTGGTAATGCCTACGCCGTTCCAAACATTGCCACTTTTACCTTTACAGTGTCTGATACTGAAAAAACTGTCGCCGATGCACAAAGTAAAGTGACTGCGGCAGAAAACAAGGCTATTGCCGTAGTCAAATCTGCCGGTGTTTCAGATGCGGATATCCAAACGACTTTGTACAATATCAGTCCGCAATATCAATATCAGAATGCAATCTGTCCGCAACAAACTTCATATAATACTTCTGCCAATTCAGCATCTGTTTCCAGTGGTTTAATGGTTCCAACCGTTGCTGCAGCACCCGCCACAGCGATCTATTGTCCTCCAGGCAAAAGCGTCCTAACAGGTTATGAAGTCAGCGAAACTGTCCAAGTCAAACTGCGCGATCTCTCCAAATCCGGATCGCTCCTGGCCTCTCTGGGCGGCGCCGGTGTCAGCAATTTGAATGGTCCAGATTTTTCAGTTGATAATCCAGATGCAGTTAATGCCCAAGCTCGCGACAAGGCAATCACCGATGCGCAAGCCAAAGCAAAAACATTGGCAAGTGAGCTTGGTGTCAGTCTGGGCAAGGTCACCAATTTTTCCGAAGATAACGGATCCTACCCTAGGCCGGTTATGTATGCCGCCATGGCTTCGACCGGTTCGGCCAAATCCGCTGCACCGGAAATTTCCACCGGCCAAAATCAGTTTACTAGCAATGTGACGATTACTTATGAGATTAAGTAGCTTTGATTGACTTACTTTCCAAAAGGGAGTACTATTAACCCTGTCACCCCGCGACGGGGTTTTTGTTTACAAAAAACACTATGAAAATCACTGATTATATAAAAGAAACACGTGCTGAAATGGCCCACGTAACTTGGCCTTCACGCAGTCAAACAGTCGCATATTCGGCGTTGGTTATCGGTATCTCATTGGCTGTGGCGGTTCTATTGGGTGCAGGTGATTATATTTTTTCACATCTTTTGACTCTCATCTTCTAATTTTAATTTTTCTATTATGTCTAAACAATTAACTGACGTCGGACGAAATTGGTATGCAATCCACACCTATGCCGGATATGAAAATGCCGTGGCGCGCAATTTAAAACAGCGCATTGAATCGCTGGGTATGGAGGATAAAATTTTTGCTGTGATTGTCCCGACCGAAAAAAAGATCAAAATCAAGGCCGGCAAACGTGTCGAAGAAGAGGAAAAGATTTATCCCGGATATGTCCTGGTGGATATGGTGGTGACTGACGATTCGTGGTACGTGGTGCGTAATACGCCGCGCGTTACCGGTTTCGTCGGTGCCGGCGTGGTGCCGGTTCCTCTGGATCGCAAAGAGGTTGAGGGATTGTTCGCCAGAATGAATACCACAGAGACCAAACATGCCATTGATATCACCACCGATGATATTGTCAAAATTGTCGATGGACCGTTCAAGGAATTTGAAGGCAAAGTCAGCGAAGTCGATGATAGCCGCGGCAAAGTCAAAGTGTTGGTCTCTATGTTCGGTCGCGAAACACCTGTCGAATTGGATTTCTTGCAAGTTAAAAAAATATAAGGTAGATTACTTTAACTAATAAAACCATGGCAAAAAAAGCAGTCAAAAAAGTAAAATTAGCGATTCCTGCAGGAAAGGCAACGCCTGCGCCTCCGATTGGCCCAGCCCTCGGTCAGGCGGGTATTAATATCGGTACTTTTACCAAGCAATTTAATGATGCCACCAAGGCTCAAATGGCTAGCGGCGAAACACTACCGGTTGTTATCACGGTCTATGATGATCGCTCGTATGATTTCGTCGTGCGTCAGCCGTCGGCTAGCGCGCTCCTCCTAAAAGCGGCTGGTGTTGAAAAAGGTGCCGGCAAGCATATGGAAAAAAAGGCCGGTTATATCACCAAGGCCAAATTGAAGGAAATCGCCGAACGCAAACTGCCCGATACCAATGCCAATGATGTCGAAGGCGCCATGCAAATCATCGCCGGTGCGGCCAAATCGTTGGGGATTGATATAAAATAACGGTGTGCGAGGTGACACCTCGCACAGAAAGACCGCTTGATGGCGGTTTTTTGCTTGTGCAGTTAGTGATTATATTGTGTAATTTGAAAAACGTGGGCTTTAGTCGGAGAGGAATCGTTTGACATAATGAGCAAGTCGCAATTACCGAAATGAAACTTGGTTAAAACATCTTTCCAATCCAGATTATAATACTCGGCATAGATCATTTTTCCAATATCGCCGTGGGTAACCAATAGTATGTTGCCATCCTTGTGTTTGCTTTGAATTTTGTCTAACAACAATCTCCCGCGTTTCATAAGGTCAGGAAATGTCTCGGCGCCTTCTGGATCGAGGAAATAGGTAATTATTTCCGCTTTTATGATATTTGGTGCACAAAGTTTTTCAACGTCGGCGACCTTCTGTCCCGTCATGATTCCAAAGTCTCTCTCGATGAGCAAAGGTTCTTTTATTGGTTCGCTGGATCCGATGTTGTCAGAAATGATTTTCGCGGTTTCGTATGCACGCACAAGTGTTGAGCTATAAATGGTATCGAAAGACAAACCCTCTTGTTTTATTTTATCTGCAAGCTCATGCGCCTGTTCGATTCCTTTATGTGTCAACGGTTTATCACGGTGTCCGTTCAAAATGCCGTTCACATTATCCTCATTTTGTCCGTGTCTAGCCAAGTATATTTTGAGCATGTTTATATCTTACCA
>JAGWNR010000116.1 GCA_028871265.1 Patescibacteria group bacterium | reverse complement strand
GCAGTTATTATAGCCATATACCCCAGTATATACTTTGGTATGAAAAAGTCAATAGCCCACTACCACCCCTTGACCTCCAGCGCTTTTTCGGCGGCTTTTTGTTCGGCTTCATTTTTAGAAGGACCTGTGCCTAGCGCCACTTGCGTATCACCCAAAAAAACACCGACGGTGAATTGTTTGTTGTGATCCGGGCCTGCTTCTTTGACCGTTTTGTAAGACGGCGTCTGACCGGCCACTTCCTGAGCGCGTTCCTGAAAACGACTTTTGGCATCCATCCAGAGCTTTTTGGCAATAATTTCGTCAATGTTTATCACTTCCAAAATATGTCTGGCAATGAAAGCTTCGGCGGTTTCGTAACCTTGATCCAAATAAACTGCGCCGATAATTGCCTCAACAGCGTCAGCCAAAATAATAGCACGGGCACGACCGGTATCCTTGGCCTCGCCTTTTGAGAGGAGTAAATAGTCATTGATGCCAATATTTTGCGCCACTCGTGAAAGTGAATTGGTATTCACCAGAGCCGAACGGTATGCCGTCAAATCACCCTCTTGATGTTTCGGAAATTTTTTGTATAGAAAGTCTGTCACCACCAGTTCCAAAACCGCATCACCTAAAAATTCCAAACGCTCGTTGTGCTCGATATCAGCCTTGCGATTCTCATTCAGATACGACCGGTGCGTGCAAGCTGTTTGGAGCAAGGAAATATCCGAGAAACCGACACCGAGTTTTTTTGCAAATGTATCGAAATTGGTCATGAAAATTATCTATTAGCCACCAATTGCACCGCCTTGGTCACAATGGGCAAAATATCGTCATAGAAATTCAGTTCCAGAATGTCGGCCAGCTTGAACCATTTGGCATCGTCTAGACCAGGTTTTTTGGCCAGCGCCAGGTCGGTATATTTAGATTTTGCAAGGAAATAGTGCACCTGCTTGCGAATTTTACCTTTCTCCGGATCGTTGGCAATGTATTCATTTGCGCCGAGGTCATCAGTAATCTCTACATCCAAACCGATTTCTTCTTTGACCTTGTTCACTGTACCTTGCCTCACATCGCCTTCGGGAATCTTGCCTTTTGATAGTGTCCAATGACCAAAAATGTCGTGTACGAAGGCCATATAGATGTCTGCGCCATCTTTGGCCCATATTACCGCACCACCCAGATTTTGAATCGGCATCTGCTCATACGGCACCTCGGCCGGCTTTTTTTTGCGCGGTTCGGCGTCTTTGCCCGGCTCACCGAGCTCTTTGTATACCGCACCTAAAACACCGTTAACAAATTTACCGCTATTTTCACCACCAAAAGTTTTAGCCAGCTCGATCGCTTCATTTATTGCCACCTTGGCCGGCACTTCGGTGCGATCGGCAAAAATTAGCTCATAAAGCCCGATGCGCAAAACATTGCGATCAACCACAGAAATTTTATCAATTGGCCACTCCGGGGCGGCTTTTTGGATAATGTCGTCCAGCTCGGATTTTTTGGCCACAATACCCTTGGTCAAGCTTTCCACAAAGGCCGAATCACTCATGCCTGGTGCAAATTCTTTGAGATTTCGGCCAATAATTTCAGATAATGACTCGGTATTTTTTTTCTTTGCATCAACTAGACTCTGATTGAAATCCCATTCGAACAGGGCTTGTAGAGTAACGGAGCGTGATAAGTGGCGATTGGACATGGGATTAAATGGAAAAAGGAAAAAGTAAAAGGGAAAATGTTTTGTTTTTTGCTTTTTCCATTTTGCTTT
>JAGWNR010000115.1 GCA_028871265.1 Patescibacteria group bacterium | reverse complement strand
CAGCGACAATTATAGAAGAGAATAATTTGACTTCGCACATTCTAATTGCCGAGATCGATCGAATAATCAATAATCAACATATTCGTGATTTGATGTCCAGGAGCGCCGCTTCTTTTGCTATACCTGACGCCGCTAAAAAGATTGCCGAAGTTATCCTAGAAGTATCACTTGAACATGAAAAATAGGGTGGTATAATGAATGTCTAATATTAAAGTCGACTTTATTATTTAACGAATTAACATAAAAGTACTATGCAACCAGAAAACCAAGGCATGAAGGGATGGCAGTGGGCCGTCACTATCATTGTTATAATTATTATTATTGCATTGGGTTATTGGCTATTTAGTCGATCAGGATCAAATACTTCAACCAACAACACGTCTACCGAAGTATCCTCATCGACCGCACCCGTTGCCACAGAGGCTAACAGTTTGGTCGTTACGGATCAGTATCCTGGTAATGTGGTTTATGTTTCATCTGTTCGATTGGCACAACCGGGTTTTGTGGCTATTCAAAAGAATAACAACGGCACCCCTGGTGCTGTAATCGGCTCACAATATTTCCCAGCCGGTATTAATCCGGGCAAGATCAATTTGACAGCGGCAACACTAGATGGAGGTACATATTATGCATCTCTGTATTCTGATAATTTGGGCAATCAGAAATTCGATGCCACCAAAGACATGGTTATCAATGATTCTCATGGCAATCCAATTGTCGAGACATTCCATGCTCTGTCAACCATTCCGGAAACCAAGGGCTAATTGAAAAGTAAATAGCTTTTGCAAAAATCGGCCAATTGGTCGATTTTTGTTACAGTAAAAAGCCGCCTTTCATTTGGCGGCTTTGTGTTACTGCAAGTAAGTTGTGCTATTTTTTCCGAAGGATCCTTGACACTCCTATGCCAACAATACCTCCGATGAGCCCCAGAGCCAGTGTTGACGGCTCGGGAATGCCGACAATCATTAATTCTGTGGCGGTTGAGAATCCGCTCAGGGATCCGTTAGCCCCAGGAAAATTAATCATCAGATTCAAGTTTGCATTGTCAGTCAGCTGTGGCCAACCGATAGAAATACCGTCAATCGGACTGGATGCCGTGCTCAGGGAATTTGAAATGTTGTAACTGACCCCGTCTAGGGTCAGAAAAAAATCAAACACAGATCCGGTGGTCGAACCGGGTGAAATCAGCCCGATATAGAGCATGTTGATCGGACCCAGGCTATTCACTCGAACAGAACCTGGCAAAACGGTGTTACCATTGTCGGCAAAGGAAACGAAGCCGTTTGACAAGGTCAAACTGGCTGGAACGTTTCCGCCAGACCAAGATGCCCAGGGTGACCGATCGGAATTTCCCAGGGAGCCGGAACTCCAAGCCGAGTTGTTTAGTTGAATCCAACTGTTTTCCCAGGCTCTGCCGACAAACAGTGCGGTGTTTGTGGCGTTGTTTAATTGGTCCAAATTAATGGACGTCACGATGGGGTTGTTGTTAACCACGCCTTGAGCGTTGCTCTGTGTGGCTACAAAACCCATAAAACAAAGGGCTGATACGAGTTTTTTCATATTTTCTTAAGGAGCGAGCTTGCAGTATTTCTCCGCCAAGAGAAACACGACAAGCAATTTACTGTTTACTTACCGAACATAGATATAACATATGTATCCAGAAAAAGCAATAGTGCCGGCGAAATCGTCGTTAAACCCTTATTAATACTAGGTTTTTGACCTGTGGAAAAGTAGCTATCAATTATCAAACAAATGCAGTAAACTTGATCTAAGGTATA
>JAGWNR010000114.1 GCA_028871265.1 Patescibacteria group bacterium | reverse complement strand
GCACACTGGCTCATGAAATGGGGCACGCCATTCATGGTTTTTTGTCGGAAAAACAAGGACCAATTTACTGCGATTATTCCATGTCATTAGCCGAGACAGCCAGCACACTATTCGAACAAATCGCTTTTGAGGCAGTTTTTGAAAAGCTTTCTGACAAGGAAAAAATTGTGGCGTTGGAGCAGAAAATAAACGAAGAAATGCGGACTATTTTCAATCAAGTCGCCGGCTTTAAATTTGAAAAAGATATCCATGACGGTGTTCGTGCCAAAGGTTACTTGTCCTCAGCCGAATTAGCCGCTCTCCAAGCGAAAAACATGTCGGATTTCCTTGGTCCGGCGGTGCGGGTCACCACTGACAATAGTTATACTTTTGTCGGCTGGATTCATTTGCGACTTTTCTTCTACATGTACACTTATGCCTATGGTTTGCTGGTCTCCAAAGCACTACTGCACAAATATCGCGCGGATAAATCTTTCTGGACAAAAATCGAGCAATTTCTATCTGCCGGTGGTAATGATTCACCGGAGAATATTTTGAAATCAATTGGCATTGACGTCACCAAACCGGATTTTTGGAGAGAGGGGATATTGGAAATTGAACGTGACATTGAAAAACTAGAGCAATTAATCTAAATTGAACATAACTGAATGTAGAATTTTAGTTTGACGATCAAAATTGAATCGCACTTTTCATCCGCACTATTTTCTGATAGACTATTTTCTATGACCCCTGATGAACGATCGTTGTTAGAACGCACTGCCGCCATGGTTGCGGAGAACAATAAAATTCTCCGTTCAATGCGCTCCCGCGGTCGCTGGCAGATGGCTTTTCAGATCACATATTGGGTCATCATCCTGGGGCTCACGTTCGGTGCAATATATTTGATCCAGCCATACATCGATTCGCTCATGAGCGCTCTGGGTGGAAACGGTTCATCCGGGTCTATTGGCCAAGAGTTGCAACAAGCGATGCAAATGTATAAAACTACGACTTCCACGCAATAATTTCACGCCGAGATAGCTCAGTTGGTAGAGCGCTCCCCTGAAGAGGGATAGGTCCCCAGTTCGATCCTGGGTCTCGGCACAAAATAGTCGAAAGTACCGAGTCAAAAGTCGAAAGAAATGCAAAACTGAAAAATATTAGGCAAAGCTTGCGTGCAGGATCGAAAGCTACAGCAATATCAATAGTTATACTGTTTTGACTTTCAATTTTGATTGGCGTTTCTTATCCAGTTTCGGCAGACGCAAAATGAGCAGACCGTGTTTTTCGATCGCTTCGGCTTCATCCACATCGATTTCTTCCGGCAGGGTGATTGATCGTGAAAAAGATCCCCAATAAAGCTCGCGGACAAAATAATCGTCATTGGTCGAGGTGCGTTCTTCTTCACGTTTGCCACGAATGGTGATCATGTCGCGGCTGATTGAAACATCCAAATCGTCCGGTCGCACACCGGCTAGCATCGCTTTTACAAAAATGGTGTCTTGATTTTGATAGACGTCTACTGCCAATTCGCCCTCTTCGTCGGCGTTTTCTTCGATCCATGAAGAGGATTTCTGTGCCGGAACATTCAAAGCGCGCACAACCGGTGATCTGGAGGTTTCTTCTTCAATTTCGGTTGCTTCTTCGTCTAGACGCACTGCGCCGGTTAAACGTTCAAAAAAGGAAGATCTTTTTGCCATGGTAAAATTTGGGTTTTCTTCAAAAGAGAATTAATGACGGATAATGAATAAATTGTAGCACACTTTTGCCAGTCAGTTGCTCTGTGGAATTGGGGATATCGTTTCAGTAGTATCGGAATGTACGGCTTTTATTTCTTCAAACAAAAT
>JAGWNR010000012.1 GCA_028871265.1 Patescibacteria group bacterium | reverse complement strand
AATGGTTATAAGATACAACCAAATCAATGACACCGCGGTGCAAATTCATTCCGTGGCATCCAGTATTCAAGCCGGTCGAATGATGGAGTTGTACAAAAATACCTTTGACGGCCATTCAACCTGTGATGCACCACATTGCTGGACACCCTTTCAAACTCGCGGTGGCACAGCCTTGATGTGGGATAATACCATTGAAAATGGCTATTCGAATATTGGAGTAATATATTTCGATCGTGTTTTCGATAACAATATATTTCACCAGTCTGATTGGGGCTACTGCGATGGCACCAATCCATGGGACCAGAACAGCGATCAGTATGGTTATGCTTGCCTGGACCAGCCCGGTAGAGGTCAAGGCGACCTATTGAGCGGAGTCTATCCAAATAAAATCAATACGGTTACAAATTCAGTTTCATGGCCTCACCAAGCCCTGGAACCCATATATGAATGGGGTGACACTATAACCAATCCACCGACAACATCGTCGGTCGGTGGTTTCGGCGCCGAATCTTATGTCAGCAATGTTATAAAGGAAAACCGCGACTACTACGTAGGCACGTCAGTGTTTGACGGTACCAAAGGCGTCGGTAGCGGCCCTCTATCGTCCAGACCAACCTCCTGCACCCCGAGGGTTGCCTACTGGGCCACTGACCAAAATACTCTGTATCAGTGCAGCAGCACTAATACTTGGACACAATATTACACCCCCCTTACCTGTCCACATCCGTTCATCACTTCCGGCTTCACCGCCGATGCCAATCCTGATTCGTCATACTGCCAGGGATATGTAGCGCCTACGGTTTACACCATCAGTGCTTCGGTTGGTAGTCACGGATCAATTAGCCCTTCAGGTTCCGTCATCGTCTCGGCCGGTTCTGATGCGACCTTTACCATCACTCCCGACAGCGGCTATACCATAAGTACCCTTACTATTGATGGTTCATCTGTGGCCACGAGCACCTCGCACACATTCAGTTCCGTTGCTGGCAACCATACAATCAGCGCGACATTTTCCGCGGTCTCAGTTACCATCCCCTCTTCCGGACCGACCATTTCGGCTGTATCGGCCAATACGCCCGGTCAAACCTCGACAACCGTCACATGGACGACAGACATTCCTTCCTCATCGCAGATTAATTATGGCCCGACCAACGCTTACACCAATAACACCACTTTGGACACTAGCTTGGTTACTTTGCACAGTCAGGCTATTTCCGGACTCTACCCTGGCACTACATACCATTATCGTGTTCAGTCTGGCACTACCTTGGCTAGCTCCACTTCTTCAGACTATTCGTTTACCACGGCTTCAGCCGTCACAAATCCTTCCAGCGGCGGCACCACCGGAGGCGGCTCAACAGGCGGTGGTTCAACCGGAGGTGGTAGTTATAGTGCGCCCAGTTCAACAACAACGATCTCCAACATTGCTGTATCAAAATCCGGTACCGCCATAACAATTTCTTGGACCACTTTGGCGCCAGCCACAACACAAATACAGTACGGCCTGACAAATACCTATGGGTCACAAACAGCCTTTATATATAGTTTTACAACTGCACACAGCCAAACAATCACCGGGCTGCTTGCAAATACCGTGTATCATTACAAAGTCTTGTCCAGAAACACTTCCGGTCAAATTGAACAATCTGCAGACATGACATTTATTTTGTCTCAAAACAACGGTGCCATTGTTAGTAATAATTTGCAAGTAAACACAAACCGTAATTCATTAGGCGTCGTTACCGAAACGCTTTTTATTGGAGTGTCTAGTCCACAAGTAAAATTATTACAACAAATATTAAATACGTACGGCTACACGGTGGCGGTTTCAGGCAACGGATCACCAGGTCATGAATCGACTTATTTCGGTCCGGCCACAGAGAGCGCACTACAGAAATTTCAATGTGCAAAACTGACCATCTGTTCCGGTGCTCCTAACATAAACGGCTACGGATCTACCGGCCCCAAAACCAGAGCTGCCTTGGAACTATTATCCGGAACAAATATTGTTAATAATCAAGCCTCTTTGAATAATACAGCTAATACCAACTCATCCACTATAGTTTCTAGCGGACAACCAGTGATTTTCAATCGCTCGCTCAGTCTGGGCTCTGTTGGATCAGATGTCAAGGATCTTCAAGTTTTTCTAAATAATCACGGATTTATTATTTCCTATTATGGTAATGGATCACCGGGTCATGAATCGACTTATTTCGGACCAGCGACCCAAGCGTCGCTATCTCGCTTCCAAGCAGCTCATGGCATATTTCCTTCAGTTGGATACTTTGGGCCTAAAACAATACAATTTGTGAACAGTTTGAAAAAGTAATTAATAACCCCTTTCGATTCCAATAACGTACGAGATTTAATTTTTGTCCCCCCGGTAGGAATCGAACCTACATTGCAAGATCCGCAATCTTGCGTCCTATCCATTGAACGACGAGGGGAAATGAGTCAAAAGTCGAAAGTCAATGCAAGGATTCCAACCCTGCAACCTTTAATTATTTTTGCCCGAGTTTTGCCACTGCCTTCATGAGACGTGACTTTCTACGGGAGGCCGTATTGGCCTTGATAGCGCCGGTTTTGGCGGCTTTGTCGAGAGCTTTGTAGAGAGACGGCACGAGAGCTTTGGCCTTGGCGGCATCTTTGGCCGCAATCAGTTTCTTGAACTGGCGGAGCGGTGTTTCGATCGCCTGGGTGCGGCGCAAATTAAAAACATGCTTGCGTTTGCCTGCACGTAGAGCCTTTTTTGCCGATGAAGTAATAGCCATAGGTTTGTGAAATAAAGCTTATCATAGTGATTTTAAAAAGTAAAGAAAAGTGCGAAAATATACTCTTAATATGATATTAAAGAAAAATGCTATAATCAGCTCATAATGATTGCAAAAATTACCGGCACCATATCAGAAAAAGGTGAGCGCTATGTCATAATCGACGTGAGTGGATTAGGCTATAAAGTATTCATAACGGACGATGCCGCGCATACCCTACAAATCGACCGGGAGACTTCTCTGTTCACGCATTTAGTCGTACGTGAAGACGCTCTAGACCTGTATGGTTTCACTTCAAAAAAAGAAAAAGAATTTTTTACTCTCCTAATCGGTATCTCCGGTATCGGTCCGAAAAGTGCCTTGAATATTCTCTCGCTGGTTTCAATCGAAGCTCTGGTTTCGTCGATTCGTTCCGGCTCGGTCGCTCATTTGGTCAAAGTTTCCGGCATTGGCAAAAAAACCGCCGAAAAGATCGTGCTGGAGTTACGCGACAAACTGGGCGGTGTTGAAACCAGCGCCGAGAATGCCGCCGAAATGTCCAGTGATCTGGATGCCATCGAAGCCTTGAAGTCTCTGGGGTATGATATTGACGAAGCACGCGAGGCTTTGAAAAAAATCGATTCCAATATCACCGACACGGGTGCCAAGGTCAAGGCCGCCTTGAAAAGACTTGGTTAATTAAACTGTTCGTCAAAGCCACCTTAGCAATATAAACATATAATAATTTAACTGTATAATAGGCCAATGTTCGACAACATTCTCTCTCACATACGCCTCCTCATACCAACCGGCATTTTTAACGGTTTAAATCCGTGGTATCACCGCGTTATGGCTACAACCTCAGCCGTTTGGTATCGCTTCCCTGCGCGACAAATCAAGGTTATCGCAGTCACCGGCACCAAAGGCAAAAGCTCCACCGTCGAAATCCTCTCGGCAATTCTCGAAGAAGCCGGTCACAAAATCGCTTCCAGCAACACAATCCGCTTTAGAATTGGAGAAAAATCATGGCCAAATCTGTACAAAATGTCCATGCCCGGTCGCGGTTTCATGCAGAGATTCCTGCGCCAAGCGGTCAATGCCGGCTGCGAATATGCCGTTCTAGAGATGACATCCCAAGGCGCTATCACCTTTCGACATGCCCACATTGATCTCAACGCGTTCGTGCTGACCAATATTTCACCGGAACATATCGAAGCTCACGGTTCTTATGAAAATTACGTCACCGCAAAACTCTCTCTGGTTTGTGATGGCCTGCGCGATTCATCAAAACCAAATCGCATTCTCATCACCAATGCCGACGATCCAGAGAGTGCCCGTTTCATTGCTTGCATCGGTAACCAACCGGTTAAAAGAATTGAATACAGCTTGAAACAAGCAGAACCTTACAACGCCACCGAACATAGCATTGACTTTACATGGAATAAACATGCGGCTCATTCACCGCTCTCTGGAACTTTCAACCTATACAACATTTTAGCCGCCGCCACTGCCGCAAAAAGCCAAGGAATAAGCGACGAAAAAATTATTGCCACTCTCTCAAAATTCAGCGATATCAAAGGCCGCGTCGAGGAGGTTGAGGCTGGTCAGAATTTTAAAGTGATCGTCGACTATGCACATACTGCTGATTCGCTGGAAAAGTTGTATAAAGTTTTTCGTCCTGATCCGACCGCGCCGCACACAAACAAATTGATCGCTGTTTTAGGCGGCACCGGTGGTGGACGCGATACTCGCAAGCGCGCCGTCATGGGCGGCTTGGCTGATAAATATTGCGATATTGTTATTTTGACCGATGAGGATCCATACGATGAGGATCCAAACAAAATTGTGACTGACGTTGCTGCTGGTATTACTTTAAAAAAACCAACTATCATTATGGATCGGAGATTGGCCATTCGCGAGGCAATTTCTCGTGCGCAAAAAGGCGACGTCATTTTGATCACCGGCAAAGGCACTGATCCATACATTATGGGACCGCGCGGTAATAAAACTCCTTGGAGTGATGCGAATATTGCAAGAGAAGAAATTGAAAAAACGATCAATGATCATTAAATACTTGATCATTCATTGAACGTTAGCGATCATGATATGTACAAATAAAATTTTTGCATTTTAATTTTTAAACTTTACATTTATTACCATGCCAGAACTTCCCGAAGTCCAAACCACAGTGAATGGCCTCAACCGGCGCGTTTCCGGCTTGACCATCAATGACGTTTGGACCGATTACAATAGCCCATTTCATGCCGGCCGGGACAATATAAAAGATCCGGTTTTCTTTAAATATTTTAAAGGTGAAGTCGCCGGCGCCAAAATAGTCCGTGTCGATCGTCGCGCCAAAAACATCCTCATTCATATTGAAAAGGCGGCGAAAAAATCTGTGATTTTGATTCACATGAAAATGACCGGGCACGTCATGTATGGTCATTATGTTTTTGATAAAGAAAAAACCAAGGATCCCTGGACACCAGCGGCAAATGAGCGTGAAAGTCTGCGCGATCCTTTTAATCGGCGCATTCATTTGGTCATGACTTTATCAAACGGTAAACAAATCGTTCTGTCAGACACCCGCAAATTTGCCAAAGTCACCATGATTTCTGAAACGCATCTTGAAGAAAATCTGCAGAATAGCGAGCATTTATCTGATCTCGGACCGGAGCCGCTCGACAAAAACTTTTCCTTCCATATATTCAAGAAACGCCTTGATCGTAGGCCGAACGGTCGGATCAAAAACGTGCTCATGGATCAGACGGTGATTGCCGGCGTCGGCAATATTTACAGCGACGAAGCGCTGTGGCGCGCCGGCATTCATCCGGAAGAGCGGGTCAAAAATATTCCGGATGCTCTCTTGAAAAAACTATACGCAGCGACTTTGGCTGTTTTAAAAAATGGTATTGATTTCGGCGGCGATTCAATGTCAGATTATCGAAATATCGACGGTGAAAGAGGTAGATTTCAAGAAAAACATCAGGCCTATCGCAAAACCGGTGAGAAATGTTCCAAACCCGGCTGCCACGGCACCATCACCCGCAAAGTCGTCGGTGGTCGAAGTGCACATTTTTGTGACACTCATCAAAAGCTTTTGGGAAAGTAAAAAGCGGTCATTATTCATCATAATGACCGCACCACAATTAACAATCAAATAGCCGAAACAAGAATACTCCGGCGGCCACAGAAACATTCAGAGATTCTTTCTGGCCAATCAATGGTATTTCAGCTACCACGTCTGCTAATTTTAAAAGTTCCGACGAAACACCCCCTACTTCATTGCCTAGGATGACCAGTGTCCTTTTATCCGCTTTGATAGTTTTATAATCAACCGAATTTTTTGCTTGCTCCAGCGCAATGACCGTAAAACCTTCTTTTTTTAATTCAGACACCAGACGAATTGTTCGGTCATCCGTAACATGTTCCCACGGAATCATTTCTTCGGCGCCCAAGGCTACCTTGGCAAAATCTGCACGCTTGCGACCAAACCTATCAGTCGGCACCGGTGTTGTACCACCGCAGTATATTTTTGAGACACCGATCGTCTCCGCCGTGCGAAAAATCGACCCAGCATTATGAACACTGCGGATGTTGTCGAGGAAAAGACGTGTGTCACGAGATTGATTCATGTTTAAAATTGGTATTTGTGATTTTGCTCATTCATTTGATTAAAATCACCATACATACTATAGTACAACTACATTTATAAAGTAACACAATCACCATGTACACCCTTTCCCTATTTCCGTATCTCATGTCTTTTCAGCCGCTATCCCCGCTAATTATCCGTCTAACTCTGGGTATTACTTTGGCTTACTTTGGCTATCACAAAGCCATCAAACAAAGTGCACATATGAGCTCAGGCTCAAACAGTGTTCTCTACGGCTGGGTCGAGATGATTATCGCAGTCTTTCTCATCATCGGTCTATGGACTCAGTTGGCGGCGGCCTTGAACGCGCTCATCCTGGTGATCAAACTGGGTTTCAAAATCAAAGAAAAGAAATTCCTTACCGACGGCGTCAATTATTATCTGCTCCTTTTGGTCATGGCGCTCTCGCTCATCCTTACCGGCGCCGGTGCGTTTGCGATAGATTATCAGTTGTAACTACGCCGTTACAAACGCCAGCACAATAGCCGAAAGCAGGGCGACAAAGAGCCCTGTTTTTTGATGTGACTGCAGTTTTTCTTTATTCATAAAAAGACCTAAACAGACCGCAATAATGCAAGACGTCTCCGACAGACCGGTCGCCACACCGATAGGAATAACCGCCATGGCAAAAGCATAACCAACCCAGCCAATATTATCGGCGATTGACATGGCCAGAGCGAGTCCACGATTTTTTGAAACATCGGGGATGACACGTTTAATTCGACCAGTCGCAACAAGAACCAAAAACGAAACAGCGGCCATCACAATATTGAGCACTAGATTGGCTACAATCGGATCAGTGGCGCACGAACCCCAGCCTAGGAAAAAATCGGCCACACCCATGATTGCCGCGCCAATTAGTCCCAAAAATATGCCTTTTTCAGCAAAATAGCGTAATGAAAAAATCCGTCCACGAAACGAAACCAGGAAAAGTCCAATGATGAGAAAGACGATGAGAGCAATTTGCAAAGCACTCATTTGATCGCCCAGAATGACAGCGGCTAAAACAGCCGCGGTGGGAATTTCGAATGGCAGCATCGGCTCGACCACAGACATTTTACCGCGACGAAATGATTCGATTTCAAAAATGGCTGCCGCGGTCAAAAGTACCGCCGAGCCCAGGAGAATAGATAAATCGCGCGTGTTACCCAGGATTGCCGGTAGTTCGCGATATGAAAATGGTAAAAGGATGATCGTGCCAAAAAACGTGATGACAAAAAGTGTCTCCCAATCCCCCAGCCGGCGCGATGATTTCTGAATCAAAAAATCGCCCAAACCCCATGAGAGCATGGCAATGACGGAAATTCCAATGGCAACATTTGCGAGCATTGGTGGTTATTTTAACATATCCAGTGCGCCCAGTAGGAATCGAACCTACGACCCACTCCTTAAAAGGGAGGTGCTCTACCAACTGAGCTATGGGCGCATATTGTCTAACATCAAAAATATACCTCAGTTTCGAGAAAAATTCAACAAAAACCCCGCTTTGCGCGGAGTTTTGTTTGAAAAACATATTTTTATTTTTTCTTCAACAACCCTTTCTTGATATTGGCCTCGGCCTCTTTCTTGCCAAAAAAGCCTTTGACCTTGACCCATTTGCCCGGTTCGAGCTCTTTGTAGGTTTCGAAAAAATGTTTGACTCTGTCCAAAGTGTGACCGTTAAGATCAGAGATATCATTGACGTCGCCATAATGAGGGTCAATTTTCACCTTTGGCACAGCCAAAATTTTGTCGTCCAAACCGGCCTCGTCCTCCATTTCGAGCATACCGATCGGTCGCGCTTCAATCATTGTGCCAGGCTGTAGCGGCGCGGACGAAAGGAGAAGCACATCAACCGGATCGCCATCCTCAGCCTTGGTCGACGGGATGAAACCGTAATTGAAAGGATAATGCATCGAAGTGTGCAAAAATCGATCGGCCACAATGACGCCGGATTCCTTGTCGAGCTCGTATTTGACGGCTGAACCTTGAGTAATCTCGATAAAAACGTTGATTTCAGAAGGTGGATTTTTGCCGGCTTTTATTTTGGTGATGTCCATGGTTTTGAAAAAGTGAAATATAAAGAGCCTTGGATAGGCTGTTTGATAAGCTTTGCTATCATAGCAAATTAGACCGTTAGAGCAAGCTCTTCTAGATTTAGAGCCAGATCGGACAAACCGCGCCTGGAATCATGCGACATACGAATGAGTCGGGTCAAAAGGTTGGCCGATTCCTCCGGAGAAAAATTGGCGGCGTATGATTTTGCTCTATTGAATGGAAAATCCTTCATGCCAGCCTCCTTGGCAGATTTCGCCGTACGAGCGAGTGCAATTGATTTTGCCTGCCAGAAGAGTGTGCCATGAATTTCTTCTGGCGCGATTTCCTCCTCGAGTGCGCGGCGATATAAAACCCAGAGATTCTTGCGATCTCGCTTGCCAAGAGCCTCGGCCAATAAAAAAACATTGAATCGCTCTTTTGCTTTGGCCGCTGCCGCTTTTTGCGCAGTGGTTTCCTCGAACTCCTGGATTTTTTCGGCATGCTTTTCAAACTTTTTCAAAATATCCTTGGTCAATTTGCCTTCCAATATAATAAAAACGTTTGGCGATGCCGCTATGACTTCTATTTGGTCAAATAAAACCGGTGAAATTTCCTCATCATCAAGCAAATGATCCAGCACAATAATAAATTTATTTTCAAACAAACCCTGCCCTCCGCAATACTCTTCTAATTCCGCCTGGTTCCAATGCTCCGCGTCCATCTTGAAATACGCCGCATCAGGCTTTTTTTTCTTCAACGAATCCGAAAGCTCGTGCATTTTCGCGCGCGATTTGGTGGTGTCCGCGCCATGGAGTAGGTAAATCATGCCGGTATTCTATCATGAAACTTGAGGTCACAAATTGTGACCTTGAACAGAAAATAGTTCATAAAATGTTGATAAACCGCTTTGTTCGGCTCATAAAAATAAGTTTGTAAAGTTATCGAGTAAACACGAAATTGATAAAATTATATTCTAATGAATTCTGAACCTACAACCGATAAAAAATCTTGCATTAACATCGCCTACATTGATGCAACAAACCTTGACAAGGCCTTGCGCAGAGACCTGGGTTGGACCTTGGATTACAAAAAATTCAGAGTGTGGCTCCGTGAAAAATATAAAATCGAACGTGCGTATGTTTTTATTGGTCATATTCCCAAATATAAAGATATATACGACGAGCTAGAAAATTGCGGCTTTGAACTTATTTTCAAGGAAGTTGTATATCAGAGAGGAATACCAAAAGGTAATTGCGATTCAGATCTTCTAATGAAGGCTAGTAGCGATTATTATGAAGGCGCTTTAGATAAAGCGGTTATTGTCGCCAGCGATGGTGACTATGCCCCATTGGTAAAGTTACTTCATTCCAGAGAACGTATAGAAACAATACTTTCTCCGAACGATGCAAAGAAATGCTCCATACTTTTAAAAAGAACCGGTGCTTCGATAGCGTATATCAATGATCAGCGATCAATACTTGAAAAGTCCAAAAATGAAAAAGCCCCCGACGGGAACGGAACCTCGTAAGGGTCTTTTTCGTGGTGATGGTTATAATTTACACCCTCAATAATTAAAAGTCAATTGGCCGATAGTTCATAAAATGTTGATAAATCGACTTTATATTCCAACTAAATGAACAAGAAACTAAGGCATGGCAAGGGTATGTTTTGAAGTCACAATTTGTGACTTCAAGTTGGGGTGGTGTACGTAAATTTCCACTTGTGTTTACTGAGCAAGGTGTCGCCATGCTTTCATCTATTTTGAACAGCGAACGCGCTGTCCAGGTTAACATTCAAATCATCCGTACTTTCACCAAACTGCGCGAAATATTGTC
>JAGWNR010000113.1 GCA_028871265.1 Patescibacteria group bacterium | reverse complement strand
ACGGCCACCAAAAACGCCTTATAATTCATCGGCTCAATGTATTCTTTGAAGTGCTCGGCAACAAACTTGCCAACCTTTTCTATTCGGCCTTGGCCTTTCAAAAAGTTTCGCGTATTAACCGCCCGTTCCAGAACAGCATTCAATTCTTCGATGTCGGCAACGCCGTGCTCTTCGGCTAAATTCAAAAATTCTCGTTCAAGTGTTTCTTTTGGCACCAGCATTTCGTTGGGAGCCAAAGAATAATACAAAGGTAAGGTCGTGCCATCTTCAATACTTTCCGATATGGAATATTTATGCAGATAGCCCTTGGCGTCGTGAATTCCGAATGTCTTAAATGTACCCTTGCCATACTGAGCTTTATCGATAGGGGTACCGGTATAGCCGATGAATGTTGCACTCGGCATCGCGGCCATAACAAAAGTACCAAGATCGCTTCCGGTCGTGCGATGAGCCTCGTCAATTAAGACAAAAATATTCTTGCGATCGTTTAGATTAGCAGGCATCCCTCGGAACTTATGGATCATTGTTACCACAATGCCTCGGTAGTCAGTTTTTAGTATCTCTACAAGGTCGCTTATCGTTTCCGCTCGGCGAACATTTTGCATACCGGTCGCTCTAAGATTTTTCTCCATCTGATCTTCTAGCTCATTGCGATCCAGCATCATAATTACGGTCGGTTTGTCAGCTTCGTTTGATTTGAACAAAAGCTCGGCAGTCTTAATCATGGTAAAAGTCTTGCCGGAACCTTGTGTGTGCCAAATTAAACCTCGTGTTGCATCGTCCCGAAGCGCACGAGTAAGCACTGCTTCAACAGCATTAGCCTGATGTTCACGCAAAACCAGTTTGACCAATTGCTCATCTTTTTCGATAAACATTATGTACTTCTCAACCAGATTGAGGATGTGTTTGATATCAAAAAATGTTTTGATCTTATTTTCCAGTTCGCCGACTTTATTTCCCTTCCAAGTAAATATGTTGCGTCTGACGGTGTTCCAAGTGACGCCATACTCTAACCGCATCCCTTCACTAGCAAGAAAACCTTGCTCAACCGCCAGTAGCTCTGGCGACTCCCGATGATATCGGCGAATTTGATCCAAGGCTTTATCGACGCCCTCGGAGGTAATCAGATTCTTACATTCCAAATCAATAACCGGAATTCCGTTGATCAGAAAAACGATATCCTGCCGATTGCTATATCGGCCATTAGAGATGGAAAATTCATCGGTTACTTCAAAAACATTACGGTCCGGATTAGCAAAATCGACGACGGTGATATTTCGCTCACGCTTTTCATTTTCATCATAGGCAGTGCTCTGGCCACGCAAGGTGAGCAGGACTTGGCGATTGCCCTCAATTTTTGGTGCCGGGACGGACAAACTGTAATTTTCTGGTAACCAAGGATTAAACTCACGAAGCTTGGCATTCAGCGCATCACGATAATACAGCTCGCTTTTGTATGTCTCCTCATTGCCACGGCGTTTGTCGCTCTCCAAACGGGGAACATATCGCCAGCCGGCTTCCACGGCATATTTGATAATTCGTTCTTGAACTGATTTTAATTCTGTTGGTTTCATAAAATTTCTTTTTTCTGATTCAGATCAGCAGTGAGATCTTTGACTTTTGATTGAGCATTTAATAACTTGACTGCCAGGAAAGATCTAAGCTCTTTAGCCTGATTATTAATTGCGTCTAGTTGAGTCTGGCTATCAGCTATTTTCTTTATGAATGTCTGAATGATCGATTTAATTTGAAAAAGTTTTTGGTTATTAGCGTAATCAGTTGTAGTTTTCGGCTCAATATTTTGCGGTTCGTTATTCGCATCAAGATAGAAACCCATTTCTAAAAG